>CAMPHB010000173.1 GCA_946885755.1 uncultured Methylophaga sp.
TGGTCGTCGACATTTTCAGGATTTCCTGTGCCTGTACTGCGCCAATGCTCAGCAACAGCGCCAGCAGTGTCGAGGCTAGCAAATTCATTATTCTCATCATCGATTCCTTCAAATTAAATTAAAATGCCCACTGGCTGCGTAGCTGGAAAATTTTCGGCTCTAGACCATCCTGCGGGCCGCCATCCACGTCCAGAACGTCAATATAGTTCGCAGAGAAACGCAGGCCACCCACCGGATACCAGTTGACACCCAGCGTCATGCTGTCCGCTTCACCGCCTTCCACCAGCCCATCATTGAGATCCACATTGCTGAGCCGCGCTGCCAGTTCCCAGGCACCAAAACCACCGCTGCTCATCGGTCTGGATGGTTTAATCATGCCAAATGAGCCGTTTTTGTAGGGCCGCGAATCACTGGTCAGAAAATAACTGGATTGCACATACCAGCCACTGAAATCGGCATCTGCGCCATTATCAGTTTCGACATCCGCCTGAATATATTCACCCTGAGCGGCAAACGGACCGATAACGGTCGCGAGTTCCAGGCCGGTTTTAAATTGACTGTCGGCATTCATCAAATCGCTGGTATCAACCACCAGCACGTTGGCGACCGAGGTTTCCGGTTCCTGACGAAAACGGGTGGTATTAACCGGTTGCAAATCACGGTAATTCAGCCCCAGACCGAAATGCAGCACCTTACCGGCCGCATTTATCGGTGCCCAGGTACCACGGGTTCCCCAGCCCCAGCCTTCATCCTGATCATTACCGCGCGCCGTCAGCGTATCGCCGAACAAACCACCGGCCAAAGTCCAATGTTGATGATAACGACTGGCCATGACGCCGATATGACGCCCGGCAGCAAATGCGGATGGTAGCGCCCGTTCAGTAAATACCACGTTATTGGAACTGGTCTGCTCCTGCAGACTGAACGGATCTTTAAAATGGCCAACTTTGAATTCGCTGTCTTTCAGGCCTTTATAGCTCAACCAGGCATCAGCAATACTTTCGCCGGCAAAATCATATTCCAGTTTAAAGTGCCAGTCGCGATACACCTTGCCGGCCAGATAAAGTCGTGCGCGGCGGATTTCGGTGCCATCACCATAGTCGCCGTCGCCACTGTAACCCGCCGCATCAGCCTGTACTCGGCCGCCAATTTTGGTCTCAAAATCACCGTCTTTGCTGCGCACCGCCAGACCACCTTGGGGCACCACTTCAATACCGCTTTTTTCCTGCTCGGCAAGTTTTTGTTCAAGTTCTGCCTGGCGGGCATCTAATGCTTTTTCACGTTCGGCCAGCGCTTTGGCTTTTGCTTCCTGCTCGGCCGAGGTTTGCTGCATTTCAGTCTGTAAACGCTGGTATTGCGCATCACTGACCATGCCGTTTTCTTTAAGCATATCAATCAGTATTTGCATTTCTGAACTGGCCACTGCCGCCGGGCTGACAAGGCAGGCACTTAATGCCAGTGCCAGATAATTTTTTCTGAACATCTCTCTCTCCAAATAGGCAAAATAAATCTTATTTAATCGGGTTTTATTTCAGTTTAAATGCTTATAAAGCGATTAAAAATATGATTAAATTTGCCAATGGAATTTCACATTGATTTTAACTGGCAAATTCAGACCGAAACCGGCACCCATGCGCTGGATCCGTTGTTATTGCATTTACTGGCCGCCATAAATGAGCATGGCGCCTTGCAGCAGGCTGCCCGGCAACTGAATGTGTCTTATCGGCATGCCTGGGGCATGATGGAAAAATGGCAACAGCTATTTGGTTTGCCATTGATTGAAAAGCAGCGCGGTCGCGGTACCCGTCTGGCACCGGCCGGTCAGTATTTATTGCAGGCGCATCAGCATTTACAGGCGCGGCTGTTACCGCAGCTCAGTAATCAGGCCACGCAGCTGCGTCATCAGTTACAGCAATTGCAAGCGGCCAGTCAGCCCCATAGACTGAAAATTTTTGCCAGCCATGGCCTTGCTGTCGGTGCTTTGCAGCGCCAGTTGTTGCAACAGGAGATCGCTGTTGATTTGCACTTTCATGGCAGTCTGGAAAGTTTGCAGGCTTTAAATGCCGGCGATTGTGATATTGCCGGCTTTCATATTCCGGTCGGCGAACTGGGTCGCCAGATGGCACCGGACTACCTCAGATTACTGAACTCACAAACAATTACACTGATTTATCTGGTACGCCGACAGCAAGGACTGATGCTGGCCGCCGGCAACCCTTTAAACATTCAATCACTCGCTGATTTACAAAATCCTCAACTACACTTTATTAACCGGCAACGGGGCTCAGGCACCCGGCTGCTGCTGGACCAACTGCTGAAGGCACAACAGATCGATCCGACCCATGTTCATGGCTATGTACAAGAGGAATTCACCCATATGGCGGTTGCCGCGATGATTGCCAGCGGTGCAGCAGATTGCGGATTTGGTATTGCGGCAGTAGTCCAAAAATTTGCGCTGGATTTTCTGCCATTGTGTGAAGAACATTATTGTCTGGCAATCCCGCAAAATCGTATGCAGGATAATGCTGTACAGGCCATGCTTAAAACGCTTCAGGGAGCGGAATGGCGTCAGCCACTGCATGGGTTGTCCGGTTATGATCTAAGTCAGTCAGGCCAAACTGTCCGTTTTAGTGACATATTCGGCCATTGATTACGACGGATGTCGTTGCCAGTGCCCGGATTTGCCGCCGGCTTTTTCCTGCAATTGAATATCGGTCATGACCATGCCGCGATCCACGGCTTTGCACATATCGTAAATGGTTAATAACGCCACCTGCACCGCGGTCAGCGCTTCCATTTCAACACCGGTCTGACCGGCGGTAGCCACCGTAGCCTGACAGTTAACCGCGTGATTATCGTCATCCAGCTGAAATTCGACGCTGACATTGGTCAACGCCAGCGGATGACACAGCGGGATCAGATCGCTGGTTTTTTTTGCGGCCATAATGCCGGCAATGCGGGCGATGCCCAGCACATCGCCTTTTTTATGACTACCCTGCGCAATCAGCTGCAAGGTCTCCGGCAGCATGACGATCCGGCCGCTGGCGACGGCACGGCGCTGAGTGACATCTTTACTGCCGACATCGACCATATGCGCTTCACCGGCTTGATTAAAATGCGTTAATTCCGACATGGTCAGTGTTATCCTTAAGTTTTCTGTAATCGCAACAATAAACCGATGTCTATTCAAGTCAAATTTTTTGCCAGTTTGCGTGAACAACTGGGCCGCAGTGAGTCCGAAATTACGGGCGCCGGCACCGTTGCTGATGTCTGGCAGCAAGCCACTGATGGCGAGCCTTTACCCGATCGGATTCTGGTTGCCGTTAATCTTGATTATGCAACGCTCGACAGCGTCGTTAATGACGGTGATGAAGTGGCGTTTTTTCCTCCGGTGACCGGCGGCTGAGATGGCCACGCAGATCCTTAACAGCGATTTTCTGCCGTATCAATGGCTTAGTGAATTCAGCCAAGCATTACCGGCCGGCCAAAGCGGTGCGGCGGCCAGTTTTATCGGCAGCATGCGCGATTTTAATGATGATGCCAACGTGACGCAGATGACGCTGGAACATTATCCGGCGATGACCGAAAACTACTTGCAAAAACTTGAACAGCAAGCCCGCGATAAATGGCCGCTGGATGCTTGCCTGATTGTTCACCGTGTCGGTAATATTCAGCCTGGTGATGCCATTGTGCTGATCGGTTGCTGGTCAGCGCATCGCCGCGCCGCTTTGGATGCCTGCGCCTGGCTGATTGAAGAGCTGAAATATAACGCGCCGTTCTGGAAAAAAGAACAACGCCCGGATGGCGAACGATGGGTGAGTGAAAATACTGACGGCAACTAGGAGACCATTATGGTAACTGCCCTTTATGCCAGTTTAGCTGCATTATTGATCGTTAAATTATCGCTCAGCGTCATTGCGCTACGCCGCAAACATAAAGTGCGGCTGGGCGATGGTGGCATTGATGAATTACAAACCGCCATCCGTATTCATGCCAATGCCACCGAATATATCCCCATCACGCTGCTGCTGATTCTGTTGCTGGAAATGATGAATGTGTCTTTATGGCTGATCCATCTGGCGGGTATCACACTGTTAGTGGGCCGACTGATCCATGTTATCGGTCTGAAAAATCACGATGGTAAAAAACGGGTATTGGGCATGAAGATCACGTTTTTCCTGATCATTGCCCTGGCCGTTTTGAATATTGTTTATTTAGCGCTGGGTTATTTCAGCATCTGGTTCAGCGCTTAATCAGCTGTTTCAGCATTCAGTCCCAGCGTGTCCCAGATATCGTCAATACGTTTGACGATATCTGGGTCTTTTTCAATCGGCCGGC
>CAMPHB010000174.1 GCA_946885755.1 uncultured Methylophaga sp.
CTTTTGTTCCGTGCATCAGATGTTTCAGCCGGTGCAGATTGATAATTTTCTGGCCAAATATCCGGAAACCAAAGTCATATCGCATCCGGAATGCAGCTTTGAAGTCTGCCAGAAATCTGACTATGTCGGCTCCACCGAGTATATCGTCCGGACGATTGCTGACAGTGAGCCGGGCACCCGCTGGCTGGTTGGCACTGAACTGAATCTGGTGAATCGCCTGCATGAGCAGTTTGAATCGCAAGGCAAATCGGTGCACTTTATGTCACCGACGGTGTGTATGTGTTCAACCATGTTCCGTGTAGATCCACAGCATTTATTGTGGGTGCTGGAAAATCTGGTCGAAGGCCATGTGGTTAATAAGGTTTCAGTTGACGAAGTCACGGCCGCGCAGGCCAAACTGGCGCTGCAACGGATGCTGGATTTGCCGATTTAAATATTCAGGAGCGGAAAGTGGACGCCAAGCAAGCCAATATTGATAAGTATTATCAAATCCGCCCTGAAGATTTACCGCTGTGTTGTCCGTTGCCGGAAATGGCGGTGTGGAATTCGCATCCGCGGGTTTATTTGTCGCTGGAAGAACAGGACGAAGTCCGCTGCCCATATTGCGGCACTTTATTCAAACTCGTTAAAAACTGATGCAACATTTACAGGTCGCCGTCGGCGTTATTGTTAATGCTGACCGGGAAATTTTGATTGCCCGCCGTCATGCGTATCAGCATCAGGGCGATCTCTGGGAGTTCCCCGGTGGCAAACGTGAAGCCGATGAAAGTCGTCTGGCCGCGCTGCATCGTGAATTATCGGAAGAAATAGGTTTGCAGGTGCTCAATGCCCGCGATTTGCTGCAAATTGAGCATGATTATGCGGATCGTAAAGTCACTTTGGATGTCTGGCTGGTCGATGCGTTTGACGGTCAGGTGCATGGCCGCGAAGGCCAGCAAATTAAATGGTGTCCGCTGGCAGAATTAGATCAACATGATTTTCCGGCCGCCAATGGGCCCATCGTCAGCGCCATCAAAGATTATTTCCGCTAGGGCTTATTTACCTTTCATCGCCACCACTGCTGGTGGCTATTTTTGTGCTCGACAAGGCGGAAATCGTGCAGTGTAGTTATTCTACATAAGCGATTGACAACGCAGTCCGGGCGCAAAAATAGTCCCAGCCCTTCGGGTTGTGGCTGAAAAAACGCCACTCCGCGTTGCTCGTCGTTTGTTTAGAATAATTAAATAGCTCTCCTCGCGTCTTGATTGGCGTTTTTTCAGCTCACAACAGAGGCGGCGATGAAAGATAAATAAGCCCTAGTGTTTGCCGTAGTCCGGATCGTTGGGATCAATAACCGGCTCGCCGGCAATGCGGTGATTTTCAGCCGCCCATTCACCCAAATCAATCAACTTGCAGCGCTCGCTGCAAAACGGCCGGAAGGCATTGTCTTCGGACCAGACTACTTTGCGCCCGCAGGTCGGGCAGTTCACTTTAATCGTCATTACATACTGCAACAGCTGAGCCGGAAGGCAACATCCTCATTGATTTGCTGCGGCCGCTGATTAATATCAAATTGCATAAAACGCACGGTAAAACGATGTTTACCGCCACTGATTTCCGGAAAATAACGGGTATCTGCCGGAATTTGTACCCGAATCAACTGTGTTGGCTGATTACCGTCCAGACTGCGCTGGAAAAAACCTGTCTCAGCCTGTGCATCACTGAATGCCGTACCGCTGCGAATCAGTCTTAAACTGATATCTATCGCCGCTTTAACGGCAACAAACTGATCCAGCCAGAATTGCAGCTGGGCAATACGATCGGCAACCGGCGTGTGTTGCAGCCAATAATGATACGCCGGCAAGTCAAAATCACAGGTGCCACCGGCAATACTGGAACGCTGACGGATACTGTACAAAAATTCGTTTTCTTTCAGTGCCTGACCAACGCCGGATTTACGCAGTTGCAAAGCATCCAGTGTCTGATCCAATTCGCCAAGCAAATTATCCAGTGCGGTGCGATCAACCCCGGCCAGATTTTCCAGCGCTGATAAATTAGCAATCAGTCGCTCGATTTCTTTCAGAACTTCCGCTTTTAAATCATTGCGCTCAAATACCGACAAAATACTGAGCATGGCATCAATCGCCTCACGGTGACTGAGCTCATCCTCAAACTGCATGGCTTTGTCCACCCGGGCAAACAAAAACTCCAGCCGTAAAAAGGTCCGGATCCGTTCATTCAGGGGTTGTTCGTAGGTAATAGTGGCCGACACGTCGCTTCTGTTTGATAGTTAAGGGCTATTGGCAGCTAATTGTTGATAATTTTTCATCAATTTGGCTATCTGGCTGGTGAGCATTTCAACATCACCATTGTTATCAATAATGTCATCAGCATAGTGTAATCGCACCTGGTCATCAATCTGCGCCGCGATCATTTGCCCTGCCAGCGCCGGTGAAATGCCGTCGCGAGACAATAAACGTTTTAATTGGTTTGCACGATTGGCGGTGACCAGCAAAACGCGATCAAACAGATCCTGCATATTCGCTTCAATCAGCAAAGGCACTGCGACAAGGGTAACGGCAGCGGTGTTTTGCTGTAGCTGTATGGTTAATTGGTGCCGCACCGTTGGATGAATAATCGCTTCCAATGCCTTTCGGGCATCGTTATCGTTAAAAATAATATCCCGCAGCGCCTGGCGGTTTAATTGCCCGTCACTAAGTAATACCTTGTGGCCAAAGTGCGCAATAATTTGCTGATATGCCGGCTCGCCTGGCTGACAAATGGCTCTGACAATATCATCAGCATCAATGATAGTGGCACCCCGTTCGGCAAATATTTTACAAACGGTGCTTTTACCGCTGGCAATACCGCCGGTCAGTCCGACCTGCAGCGGCATCTAACTGAGCCCGCTCCAGCGCAAATAACCCTGATTAATGGTTTCACCCCAAACCAGCGCCAGCCAGCCGGCTGCTGCCAGATAAGGGCCAAACGGGATCGGTTGACTACGCTGATGCTGACGCAATAACACCAGACTGATACCGACCACGGCACCGACTAATGACGATAACAAAATAATGACCGGTAAAAACTGCCAACCTAACCAGGCACCAAGCGCAGCCAACAATTTAAAGTCGCCAAAACCCATGCCTTCTTTGCCGGTGACCAGACGAAAGGCATGAAATACCAGCCATAACGATAAATAACCGGCCAGCGCGCCGATGACAGCACTTTGCAGATCAGTAAAACTGCCGAATAAATTAAAAAACAAACCCAGCCATAACAGTGGCAAGGTAATGCTGTCCGGCAATAATTGCTCATCGATATCGATAAATGTCAGGGCAACTAACGCCCAGGTCAGCAATAACGCGCCCAGACAGGCCCAACTGAAACCAAAATGCCAGGCGACCACCGCGGATAACAGGCCGGTCAGTGCCTCAATTAACGGATAACGCAGAGAAATCCGCGCCTGACAGCCACGGCAACGTCCACGCAAAATTAAATAGCTGATGACCGGGATATTTTCCAGCGCACTAATGGCATGACTACAATGCGGACAGCGGGAGCGGGGCGTGCTTAAAGTCAGGGTGTCCGCTGGCGGTACTTCACTGCCAATCAGTTCGTGACATTGCTGTTGCCATTCACTGTGCATTATTAACGGCAGGCGATGAATAACCACATTGAGAAAACTGCCTACCAGCAGCCCAAGAATGGCAATAACACTGATAAAGGCCGGCGTGGAGCCGGCCAGAAATTCGACCACCGGCATTTACACCACGGCGCCGAGTTTGAAGATTGGCAGATACATGGCGATAACCAGCGTACCAATCAGCACACCGAGGAAAGCCATGATAAAAGGCTCCATCAATGCCGTCATATTATCAACAGCGTCATCCACTTCACGCTCGAAAAAGTCAGCCACTTTGCCGAGCATGGCATCCAGCGAACCGGATTCTTCACCGATGGCCACCATCTGTATCACCATATTTGGAAATAATTCGGTCTCAACCATCGCTTTATTTAATTGTGTACCGGTGGCGACATCATCACGCATGGTAATGGTCGCTTCAGAGTAGACAATATTACCGGTGGCGCCGGCAACGGAAGTCATGGCGTCAACCATTGGCACGCCGGCTTTAAACATAACAGCAAAGGTCCGGGCAAAACGGGCAATGGCACCTTTAGTTAAAACGTCGCCGATAATCGGCAATTTTAAAAGCATCCTGTCGAGAAAATGCTGGATCTTACGGGATCGTTTCTTGGCAGCCATAAAACCAACCACGGTACCAATCAACACCCCGAAAATCAGCCACCATTTTTCCTGGAAGATTTCT
>CAMPHB010000175.1 GCA_946885755.1 uncultured Methylophaga sp.
GATCCGGGAAGACCATTGGCTCCAGGGTTGCCGGGTTTTTCGGATCACACAGGGTGTGACCGGTTTGCACATCTTTCATACCGACGATGGCGATGATGTCACCGGCATGCGCGTAATCCAGTTCGTTACGGTCATTAGCGTGCATTTCCACCATGCGGCCAACCCGTTCGGTTTTGCCGGTAAAGGTGTTGAGAATGGTGTCGCCTTTTTTCAGTTCACCTGAATAAACACGGACGAAGGTCAAAGCACCGAAACGGTCATCCATGATTTTGAATGCCAGGGCGCGCAGTGGGCCTTTGATATCAACGATGGCATGTTTGCCAGTTTCGTTACCTTCCAGATCGACTTCTGGTTGTGGGTCAACTTCGGTCGGGTTAGGCAGGTAATCAACGATGGCATCCAGCAGCAGCTGCATACCTTTGTTTTTGAAAGCACTACCGCAATAAGTCGGGAAGAAATCCAGTTTCAGCGTACCTTTACGGATGCAGCGCTTGATATCTTCGATAGCGGGCTCTTCACCTTCCAGATATTGTTCCATCAGGTCATCGTCCTGCTCAACCGCAGTTTCGATGAGTTTTTCACGCCATTCTTCAATGGCATCGGCCATGTCAGCTGGTGGCTCTTCGATGCTGTAATCTTCGGCGTTTTTGTCGTCTTTCCAGATCCACGCTTTACGGGTCAGCAGGTCAACCACACCGGTGAATTCGTCTTCAATACCGATTGGCAGTACCATGACCAGTGGGTTGGCCGCCAGTACGTCTTCAACTTGTTTAACAACACGGTAGAAGTCAGCACCCATCCGATCCAGTTTGTTAACAAAGATCAGGCGCGAGACTTCAGAATCATTGGCATAACGCCAGTTGGTTTCAGATTGTGGCTCAACGCCGCCGCTGCCGCAGAATACGCCAACACCGCCATCCAGTACTTTCAGCGAACGGTAAACTTCGATAGTAAAGTCAACGTGTCCTGGGGTATCGATAACGTTCAGACGGTGATCTTTCCAAGCGCAGGTAGTGGCCGCTGACTGGATAGTAATACCCCGCTCGGCTTCCTGCTCCATAAAGTCCATCGTCGATTCACCTTCGTGAACCTCACCGGTTTTATGGATCTTACCGGTCAGTTTGAGGATACGTTCAGTGGTGGTGGTCTTACCGGCATCAACGTGCGCGAAAATACCGATGTTTCTATACTTGGATAAATCGGAAGCCATAATCCTGTCGTCTCTTTTGTAAAAATAACCGATGCGCTGGGCATCATCTGGGAGTTAAACCCGCAAATTTTAAACTACTCTGCCTGCTGTTGCATCCCCTGATTACAAAAGGGATACCTAGCGTCAGTGATAGCAATGTTATGCGAGGAAGTTTAGCGATCTGGTTTGACGGTAATAAGTCAGATTCAGCGGAGTTTTTTCTGCATCGGCAGCCACTGATGCCGGTATATGACGCCGGGCACTGCAAAGGTCAGGAATAAACTTAAGGTGGTGACAAAAAATTCCCAGTCCTGCTGATACACATCACCGGCATATTGCGTTTCAAAAGCAATACCGGCCATCAGCGCGATAAAATAATAGACAGTGATTTCCAGCACCCGCCACCAGGCAGTTTTTTTGCCATCCGTCAGTTTAATCACCAGAAACAGCCGCTCATTGATCCAAGGCAGATTCGCCAGAATCAAATACGTTAAAACCAATAACCAAATCGTCATATCACTCACATAAACACGGTGGCACAAATACTCAGCAGCGCCCCCGGAAATAATCCTAACGCCAATACCATCAGACAATTGGCACTGAAAATTACCCGTACCGGTGCCGATGGTGTCACGATAAACTCATTATCCGGCGTATCAAAATACATGACTTTAATCATGCGCAGATAATAATACGCCCCTATCACCGACATGATCACAGCAATGATGGCAACTGCCAGCAAATTCACATCAACCACCGCTTTAATCACCGTCAGTTTGGCGTAGAAACCAGCCAGTGGCGGAATCCCCGCCATCGAAAACATCAACAACAACATCATCAGCGCATACCACGGCTGCTGTTTGGCAAGGCCTTTGTAATCGGCGATTTCTTCTGCTTCAAAGCCCTGTCGGCTCATCAGCAGAATCATACCAAAACCACCAACAGTCATCAGCGCGTAAATCAACGTGTAAAACATTGCCGCCGCGTAACCTGCCTCGGTGCCGGATAGAATCCCCAGCAGTAAAAAGCCGACATGGGAGATCGTTGAATAAGCCAGCATGCGTTTTAAATTGGTCTGGGCAATCGCCAGCAGATTACCGACAATCATCGACAATACCGCCAGCAAAATCATCATATCCTGCCACTGATCGATCAGACTACCGAGGCCGTCAATCAGCATACGGATCAATAACGCAAACGCGGCAATTTTCGGTGCGGTGGCCAGAAACAAGGTCATCGCCGTCGGTGCGCCCTGATAAACATCCGGCAGCCACATATGAAAAGGCACCGCGCCGAATTTAAAGCCTATGCCGATAACGATAAACACCAGTGCAAAACTCAGCACCGTCAGGTTGGCATCCGGGCTACTCACCGCGCTGGCAATTTCAGCAATATCCAATGAACCGGTCACACCGTAAATCATCGACATGCCGTACAACAACATACCCGAGGCCAACGCGCCGAGAATAAAATATTTCATGGCGGCTTCGGTGGCAATCGCCGAATCCCGGTGCATCGCCACCATCGCATAGAGACACAGCGACATCAGTTCCAGCCCCAGATACAAGGTCAGCATATTGTGGCCGGAAACCATCACCAGCATGCCCAGGGTCGAGAATAATGCCAACACATAGAATTCACCGCTGCGCAGATTACGATCCTGCAAATACCGGCCGCAATACAGCAGCACCAGCATATTAATCAGCGTGATAGATAACTTTAAAACATCACTGAGCGGATCTTTGATATACGTACCGGAAAAAGTCTGACCGGCCTCGCCCAGATTCAGATACACCAATACTGCCGTCACCAGCAGGCTGAATTGCGATAAACCTGACACCCATTCAATACGTTTACCACCGGTATAGGCCACCACCAAGAGCACCACACAGGCCATCAGCAGCAGCCACATTTCCGGCAATGCAAACATCATGTCAGGAACCTGAAACGGCATCATCAATCCTTACAATTTGCTCTGTGAGACTTGGGTTAACAACTGCTCAACCGATGCATGCATCACATTAAGCAATGGATCCGGCCAGACGCCAATCAGCAGAACAATCGCCGCAAGACTGCCGAGCAGCAAAAATTCACGACCGTTAATATCCTGCAACTTGGCGACTTCATCATTGGCGATGTCACCAAAAAACACCCGTTTCACCATCCACAGCGTGTAAGCCGCACCGACAATCAGTGTCGTCGCTGCTAAAAAGGCAAACCAGAAATTGGCCTGAAACGCGGCCAGAATCACCATAAATTCACCAACAAAGCCCGAGGTGCCCGGCAGACCGGCATTGGCCATGGCAAAAAACACCGCAAACGCAGCAAATTTCGGCATGCTGTTAACGACGCCGCCATAAGCGCTGATTTCACGGGTATGCATCCGGTCGTACAACACCCCGACACTAAGGAACATCGCGGCGGCAATAAAACCGTGCGAAATCATCTGCACCATGGCGCCTTCCACCGCCAGCACTTCACCATTGCCGGCACCGGGCAGTAATGAAGCGTTGGCAAAAATCCGGAAAATAATAAACAGCCCCAGCGTCACAAACCCCATATGGGCAATACTCGAATAAGCGATCAGTTTTTTCAGGTCCGACTGTACCAGCGCCACAAAACCGATATAGACAATGGCAATCAGTGACAAGGTAATCACCAGCCAGTCCAGCGCCATACTGGCATCGGGCGTTATCGGCAAAGCAAATCGTAGCAGACCGTAACCGCCGATTTTCAGTGTAATGGCAGCCAGGATCACCGAGCCGCCGGTCGGTGCTTCAACGTGGGCATCCGGCAGCCAGGTATGTACCGGCCACATCGGGATTTTCACGGCAAAAGCGATCAGAAACGCTAAAAACAGCCAGATTTGCTGATTTAAACTCAGGCCAACCGCATGATAATCAAGAATCGAAAAACTGCCGGCCTGAAATTGCAGATACAGTAAAGCGATTAGCAAAAATACCGAGCCAAAAAAGGTGTACAGGAAAAACTTCAGCGTCGCATAAACCCGGTTCGGCCCGCCCCAGATACCGATGACCAGAAACAACGGGATCAGCATCGCCTCAAAAAACAGGTAGAACAAAATGGCATCC
>CAMPHB010000176.1 GCA_946885755.1 uncultured Methylophaga sp.
GGTTTTTGGGGGTTGGCGTTAACCGGCTTTGCCACCAGTATTGATGCCATGGCTGTTGGTGTCGGGCTGGCATTTCTGGATGTGAATATTTTTCTGGTTGCCGCAGTGATTGGTTTTTGCACTTTTTTGATGGTAACTATCGGTGTGATGCTGGGCCGGGTGCTGGGTCAGAAAGTTGGTGATAAAGCTGAAATTCTCGGCGGTTTGATTCTGATTCTGGTAGGCGTCATGATTGCGTTCGAGCACATTAACGGCTGATGCTTGCCGCCTTGCCCGGCAAGGCCTATGATGTCGCAAATTTTTATATTTTGGAGTAATTAAAATGTCAGAACCCGTCTGGTTCAGAACCGCTGAAGCCACCGTATTTGCCAGTGAAGATCAGGGCACCGATGCGATGCCGGAAATCCTGATTGGCAGCACCAAAGGCCCGGCTGGCCATGCTTTTGCCAATTTAATGGGGCAAACCGAAGGCCACACGCGGATGTTTGCTATTCGCGCCACCAATCAACAGGTAAAACCGGCCACCTTAATGGTACCGAAAGTCACCATCAAATCGGGCAGTTATGTCGCATTATTCGGTGGCCCGGTACAGTCGGCGGTAGCGGATGCGGTACTCGACAGCGTTATCGAAGGTGTGATTCCTAAAGAACATGCTGATGATTTGTGTATTGTTGCCATGTTGTGGATTTCACCTGATGCGGCGGCCAACCCGGATGTAGATCGTAAAGATCTGTATCGCACTAACTACGAAGCGATGAAGCTGGCGATTAAACGGGCCATGAGCAATGCCCCGTCAATTGATGAACTGATTGCCAACCGCAATAAAATCCATCATGAAATGTATGATCCGGAAACCGGCGAATCGGCCTGGTAACCGCTAACAAAATGTCGCAAAAAGCCCCGTCTTTGTGCGGGGCTTTTTTTATGGCTTGAAATAAAAAACCAATCTGCGATGATAAGACTGTCGTCAGTTCTGCACGGCAAACTTCCAAACTTTACATTATTGAATCCGCTGGCAATGCCAGACGGTTTTGTGAGAAATATGATGCAACAACCCGATATTAGAATTACCGCAACCGATTTATCGCGTATCGAAAAACTGCTGGCGACTTTGCCGAAAACCAGTCCGGTGCGTCTGGCTTTGGAAACCGAGCTGGATCGCGCTGATGTGCATGAATCTGCTGAAATTCCAGCCAATGTGGTAACCATGAATTCCACGGTGCGTTTTGCGATAAACGGCACCGATGAACATTTCACGCTGACGCTGGTATATCCGAAAGATGTACAGGATAACGGTCAGACAATTTCGATTCTGGCGCCGGCGGGCAGCGCGATGCTGGGTTTAAAAGTGGGTGACGCTATCAGCTGGCCGGGTGCCAATGGCAAACCGTTACAGGTCAAAATTGATGAAATCACCTATCAGCCGGAACGGGCAGGGGATCTGCACCGTTGATCATCACTGATGTTGTGCCAATGACCGTCACTGTGATAACAAGGTGGCAGTTATTTAATCACAGCGAGTTGCTCTGAATATGGCGAACCAGTTAGAACAAAACATTGTGATTCTGGCCCGGCACCGGCTGAAAGCGCTGAAAGTAGCGCTGGCCGGCCGTGGCGCGGATCTGAATCTGGTACAAAATACCTTTCATCAACTGACCGGCCTGACCAGTCTGCGGTTTGTGCAAAATAATGGCCTGAGTGACGAAACCTTTAAAGAGCTGAGTATCATCGACAATCTGGCGATCCTCAATATTCAGCATTCGCATCCTGAAGTATTAGAAAAGTTTTCGCAGGAGTCACAACAATTATCGCGGTATCTGGATATGCCGGCGCGGCAGTTGCTGGATTTGATTTTCAAAGAGGGCGGCCGCTTTCACAATCAGGAAGCCATTTCGGTGGCGATTCATCGTGGCCTGATTGATGATGTACATCATGAAACTGAAGCCTATCAACGGCTGACAGCACGTGAACAACGTCAGCAAGATCATTGAGCTTTAATCTAATACTCTAATTTCAAAGCGGTTTTTACCTGAGTTTTTGGCGTTATACAGCTGCTCATCGGCCAGCTGGATTAAATCCTGACAGCTCAGCTCTTTGTTTGCCGTCAGCACCGCACCAATTGAAATCGTAATCGACGACAACTTATTGTTTTTGATGCGAAATGCTGATTTGAGTTTTTCCAGCAACACGGCCAGCGCCGGTTTTTCAAGGTTAAATACCACCAATACAAATTCATCGCCACCATAACGGGCAATATAGTCGTTGTTTTTGCGGACCAGCATTTTCAGATGATTGGCGACCGATACCAGCAGCTTGTCGCCATCGCTGTGACCAAACTGGTCATTAACGGCTTTAAAACCATCCAGATCAATCAGCATGAGGGCAATGTTGGCCTTACGCTTATCCTGTTGCCAGGCCGTTTGCACAAACCGTTCCAGCGAACGTCGGTTGGGCAGGTTGATCAGTGGATCGGTATCCGACAATGACCGCAGTTTTTTCAGATTGTCCTGAATGACGTCAAAGGTCACATTGTCCGCGGCCAAATCATCGCGCAGCGATTCAAACTTCAGGCAGGGCACACGCATTTCGATAAGCGACTCTACCTGATAAGCAAAAGATTTGAGTATTTTCAGTTGTTCGTCATCAAGGCGCCGTGGTTTGGTGTCAATAATGCACAGCGTGCCAATAGTATAAATAGTGTTATTTTCGGTAAAACGCAGTGGTACGCCGGCATAAAAAACGATACCGGGGCTTTCGGTCACCAGCGGATTATCAGCAAACCTTGCATCTTGCGCGGTATTTTCGACGATCAGTGGATTGTTATCTGCAACCACATGGCCACAAAAAGAAACATTACGGCCGGTTTGGCAAACATTGAGGCCAAAGATGGATTTAAACCATTGCCTGTCAGCATCAACCAGCGAAATAGCGACGATGGGCACATCAAAAATCCGGCTGACCAATGCCGTCAGATTATCAAAAATGGCTTCGTATTCTGAGTCGAGCAGATGGCTGGCCTGAAGCGCATGGATACGCTCAGACTCATTGGCAGGAGTAGCGGGTGTTTGCATAACAAGCACTCCACATGCTGTTTATGTCAGCATGCGCCAAAAGCCTGTTGTCTGCAATCTTTGTACGCAGTGTGATTTATTGAAAACAGCTGAATTAATGTTTTATGCGGGATTTAAAATTCGGCTTCAGTGCCTTGCTGACGGGCGATGCAGGCGTTGAGAATTTCATCATGGATAAAATCCAGTGACTTATCGGCGGGGTAGATAAATACCCGTTTGGCAATTGCCAGCATATCGTCACGGCCCTGTGAGTCTGCATAAATCTTTTTGATATTGGCTTCGAAGCTTTCCCAGTCATCCCCCTCAACCTGGCGGATATTCTGGATCTGGTAAGCGGTACCTGCCTGATAGGCACAACTGGTAATAGTGCCGCGCTGCATTTCACCAGCGAATAATGTTGAGGCAAATAAGCTGAGCAGTATTGTTGTTATTAAATATCGCATAAGAATTTTGACTTACGATGATTCTTGTCCTAAGACATCGTTACGATAAGATTCATTCACCATAAACATAAAAAACCCCGGACTGGCCGGGGTTTTTATGTTGCTGAATTAGCAATGGCCTTTTTTCGCATGGCCTGGCGGACAATGACCACGATGGCCGTCATCAATATAAACACGGCCGTCATGATCATGATGACCGTCATCATCAGTGGTCACTGCAGCACCGGTGCCGGCACCAATAGCACCACCGATAATGGCCCCTTCACGACCGGCGACTTCATTACCGACTGCCGCGCCCAGACCACCGCCAATCGCACCACCAATGGCTGCATCAAGTGTTTCAGAATCATCAGCAAATACCGGTAACGCCATCAGCGACATTGCTAACATCATATATTTAAGTAGTTTCATACTAACCGTCCTTTTAATAGGTAGTAACCCATGTATTATCTCAGGTAATAACAAAAATGCCGTTAACCTGTGTCACATTGATGATAGCAGAATGTGAAACAGTGCAAACTATTGATTTAGTTTTACTTTTCTTTACATAAATATGCCGCCAGCAGAATCATTACTGCCATTTATTTTTGCCTCTGCATTACTGGCTATAGCGCCGGGGCCTGATAATATCTTTGTGCTGACACAATCAACCCTATACGGAAAACGCAGCGGTATTTTGATTACATTGGGCCTATGTACCGGTTTGGTTTTTCATACCAGTCTGGTGGCGCTGGGTATTGCAACACTGTTGCAAACATC
>CAMPHB010000177.1 GCA_946885755.1 uncultured Methylophaga sp.
CCAACTGACCGCTGAGTTTGGCAAAATCCTGATAAAAGCTTTCCAGCAAAGTCACTGGAATAGCCGCCAATTCACCCGATGTCTGCCAGCCGTCGGCGGCGCTGTTTTGGCCTTGCAGACAAATACTACCCTGCGTTGCCTGCCAGCAATGTTGTGGTAGCGTTTGTGATTGTGCATCAATGGTCAATGGGGCTTTTTCACTGAGCTGCCAGCGGCCGGCTTTAGGGCTATCAATCGTGAACTCACGGAATTCACCCTGCCAGCGGTTAGCATCATCCAAACTACCGGTGGTGGCAATTTGTAAAGCCACCACCGGTGATTGAATATCAGCCTGTAGCTGATGCCGGTTACGCTGGCCATCCAGTTGAATATTGACCGTTTCAACCGGCTTGCCAGCGATTTGCATATTGCTGGCCGTCAGATTGATTTCCCCCGGATTCTGACCACTCAAATCCATATTGGCTTTGCCTTTCAGGCTTTGAATCAGCAGATCGGTGTAAGCAATGTTGTTGCCATTAATATCGGCCTGAAAGCGCAGTGCGGATGGTTTGCCGGACAGATCGCCGCTGGCCGTCAGTTCTCCGGTCAGATCTGGCATAAAGTCGCTGAGATCCGGTGAGTTAATTTGCCATTTGGCGGCGATCTCAGGTTGTAATTGGCCGCTTAACTGAATGTCTGAACGCCCGGCCTGCAAATGAAATTTGGGAATCGTCAGACTTTCATTGACCATATCGGCATCAGCATTGAGCTTAAATTGCCGCTCACGCAGTTCACCGGTCAGCGCCAGGTTACGCAACTTGATTTCACGCAAGTTTTCAGATGGCTGCTGGAAAAGTAAATCTGCCTGGCCGCTGATAAGACCAGGCCAGTCCTGAGCAAAACTTTGCGGATTAAACTGGCGTAGTGTCAGCCGGCCATTAGCCGCCAGTTCATTTTGCAGCGCCACCTCACCGGCGAAACCGGCGGCACCTTCAGGAAGCTGCACGTCGAGCTTAATATTGGCATTTTGCATTTGTGCACTATCGGCACGCAGTCGTATCTGATAAGGCTGACTATCATAATTAAGCTCACTGTCGAACTGCGCGTCAAAACGGCCGGCATCTCCTGTGACTGACATATTGCCATTCGTAATACGCAGGTCTTTCGGGCTGAGCGCCTCAGGAATTTGAATGTCCTGCCAGTCTGCATTAAGTGCATATTGCAGTTTTTCAGCCCATTGCAAATCACCATCAAGATGCATTTCACCGGCCGCATGTTGCAGTTGCATATCACTGACCGCAATCCGCTGCAGATCCCCCACCGCACTGGCCAGCATGGAAAATTTTTCGTCATAGACTTCAGACTGACTGTTCAATTGCAACTGATAGGCTTGCAGCGTACCGATAAGGCTGATTTGTCCGTTAGACTGGTCAACCACTTTATCTGACGCCAATAGCGGCCAGCTTAGTGACTGCCAGCGGCCGGTTAAAGCAAACTGCGGATTGTCGGTATTGCTGATATCGATGCTGCCGCTGACATCGGCCTCAGCGTTTTTGTTAAAGCGCAGACGGCTGTCAATCAGCCAGTTTTGCAAATCGTCCGTATTTAAGCGGGTTTTCAGATGTAACGGTGGCAGTGCCGGATTCAATTCAGTGATATCGGTTTCCAGCGTCAGTTGTGCTGTTTGCATATCACCATGACCGGTGACACTGAACGCTTCCAGATGACCCGGCTGGCCTTTAACTAATTGCCCCAGCGTCCACGATTCACCTTCAATTAATAAACGCCATTTAGGATCTTCCAACAATTCTGTCAGGGTAATAATTTGTTCAGAAGCGAAAGGTTCACCCAGTTGCTGGCGCATCGTCAGTTTTTGCAGATCACCACTGATGGTCGCTGTGGCGTTTACCTCGCCCCACTGAGGATGATTAACATTTAAACCGTAATTGAGGTTAACCGGATAATCACCACTGAACTGAACGTCACCGACCAGGGTTGCTGCCATATCCGGGCGGATCAGGTTAAGCGACGAAATGGTCAGCCGGTCATGGCTAAACCGTAGCGCCGCATCCAGCCGGTTGAACAATAATTGGCTTTGGTTTTGTCCCGCTGGTGTTAATGTCGCATCCATGAACCGCAATGAACGAATATGCACACCTACCGGCAGTGCCAGCTGAAATAACGCTTTATCATCTGGCACCGGCTCATCTTTGCTTTCCGGCAAGCTGATTTGCAGTTTGCTGACATGCAACTGGCTAATCATCAACCGCCCGCTCAGAATCGACCACAATTGCCATTGACCATCAATTTCGCCAATTTGGATTTGTGGCCCTTCTGCCGGTGCATAGTGAATATCGCGCAGCACCAGACCATCGTATAAACGACCTTTTGCTTCTTTAATAGTTAAGCCACTGACTGCTTTCTGCACAATATTCAGGCTGGTTTTTAAACCCGATTGGGTGGTCAGCAACCAATAGCCCGCGGCAATCACGGCCAGCAATACAACGGCAAAAACCAGGGCAATTAAACGCCGTTTCATAAGTCTGGCCCTATGACGATATGCAAGCCAATCGGCTTGTCTTCATCGGAAATGCCCTGCGCAATATCGACTCGGATCAGACCCACTGGTGAGCGCCAGCGAACGCCAAAACCAACGCTGTATTCAATCGGATCCGACCAGTCATTAAAGGCATTACCAAAGTCAGTAAATACCGCACCGCCCCAGTCACCGAGAAACATATTTTCATATTCGATGCTGGCAACAGCCAGATAACGTCCGCCTACTACTTCATCCATGTCGTTTTCCGGTCCCAGTGACTCATAATCAAAGCCGCGAATACTGTTATCCCCACCGGCAAAAAACCGCAGAGAACTGGGCAGCTGATCAAAATCACTGACCTCCGTCGCACCGATTTGTGCCCGGGTGATCAAACGACTGCTGTCAGTCAGCCCATGAATATATTTGCCATTTAATACTACCTGAGCAAATGAGATATCGGATAGTAATGATTCGGATGCGCCGCTTAATGACACGCTGAGACGCCCGCCCTGTCTGGTGTATATTGAATCATCAGCCCAGGTACGCGCCATGGTGATCCCCGGAATCAATAACAAAGCAGACTCAGAATCATCAGCGATATCAAAGTCTTCCTGCAGTAACTTGATACTGCCGGTTTCTTCCCAGCCCCAGCGCTCCCGCTGATAATAAGTGCCAAGGGTATAGCTGCGGCTCTCGCTGGTATCGGTGTCTTCCTGCAAAAACTCGGTATTGACGCCGACTTGCTGAATATTCTCACTCCAAAATGGCATCTGGTAATCAGCGCCAATGCGGTTGGTCACTTCTGACAAACGCATATTGGCCGATAAGCGGTGACCACGATCATTCACATAGCGGTTTTGCCAGCCGAAACTGGTGCGTGCGCCGGTATCTGTACCGTAACCTACACCAGCGCTGTAACGGTGTTTTTTATCAGCGCTGACGCTGATTTCTACGGGTACTTCGCCATTGCTGCGTTGTTCGCTGAGCGCACGAGCATTGGTTTCAGAAAAATAACCGCTGTTATTGAGGTTGTTGCGCAGTTGCAGCACTTTATCAGCACGATAAGCATCGCCGGTTTTGAACGGCGTAAGGCGTTGCAGTAAATCTTTGTTAACGACCGTATCCGGATAATGTATCTCGCCAAAGCGATATCTGTCGCCTGATTCATATTTTAAACAGACACTTGCAGTGTTAGTCTCAGTATTTACTTCAACCTTGCTGCAGGTGAGCTTGCCATCAAAAAAACCCCGCTCTGCGGCCAGCCGCAGCATGGTTTTTTTGGCCGATTCGTAACGGGCATGACGCAGCCGCTCATCCAGTTTAAGGGGAAAATCGGCCAATAAATTCTGAAAGGCCACATCTTGCTGGGCAGCGCCCGTCACCGTAATTTGTAAATCCGTAATACGCACCGGTTCACCGGTATCAATTTGATAATTGGCTAGCCATTGGTTTGCTGCCGTTTGCTGTAAATCGGCAGTAATTTGTGGGTTGTAATAACCATAAACGGTCAGTGTCTGGCGGATTTCAGCTTGCGCCGATTGGTGCAGTCGATTAACCAGACGTTCTGATAAACGCTGACTATCGCGTTGCCGCTGAATGGTCAGGCCATCAATAATGCTTTTTTTGATAGTGTCATTGACGCCATTGACGACGACTTCGATCGCCGATTTTTCGGTGTCAGCAAGCAC
>CAMPHB010000178.1 GCA_946885755.1 uncultured Methylophaga sp.
ATCAGAAAATAAAAAATGCTAACCGCGCCCCAAGTAATGCCAATGACAAATGTCATCCACATATAACGCTTTATCCATTTTTTAGCAGGCGTTTGATCAGACTGATAGGTAAAAACAAACCACAGAACGAGCCGCAGTACAGATAGCGCCAAAATCATTGTTGACCATAACTTAAGTAGTGCAGCTTGTTCATGATCAGAAAACAGCCAGAACATCAGAATGGCAACTAAAATAATTGCCCCATTTGAATAAGGGGCTTGCTGATATAACAGTCGCGCCTGTTGCCGGATAATGGCGGCGTCTTCCATAACCAATTTTTCCATTAAATGTGGGTGCCAGCCGTCAGAAGTGTCTCGATTGGCGCTGGCACACCGATACCGTAACCTTGCGCGTAATCTACGCCAATTTCCCGGAGTTTGTTAAGAATGGCTTCATTTTCAACGAATTCGGCGATTGTGGTCAGCCCCATGACATGACCAATTTCATTAATTGATTTGACCATTTCCAGATCTAACCGGTCATCCAGCATATCTTTAACAAACATGCCATCGATTTTCAGTGAATCAACCCGCAGTTTCTTCAAATAGGCAAATGACGACAAACCGCTGCCAAAGTCATCGAGCGCAAAACTGACACCCAATGCGCCGAGTCGTTCGATAAAAATAGTCGCCGCCCGTAAATTGGCAATCGCCGCTGTTTCGGTAATTTCAAAACAGATTTTACTGGCCGGTACCGGCAAGACCACGACAGCATCGTGAATGTAATTAAGCATATTCTCATCGCTGAGGGTCAGGCCCGACAAGTTCACTGACAAGCTGTCGATATGCGTTATCGCGGCGGCATGCTCGCTTATCCATTCAAAGGTCTTATTGACCACCCCGCGGTCGATACGGGTGAACGAGTTATAACGTTCTGCCGCCGGCAAAAAAGCACCGGGCGGTGAAAGGCTGCCATCACGCCGTCTTAATCGCAGCAATATTTCATAATTGAGTCCGGTTTTGGCCGGATTTACCGGCACAATCGGTTGTACGTAAAGTAAAAAACGATCCTGATCCAAGGCTTCACTGATTTCAGCACTCCACTGAATTTCACCCCGCCGCTGCTGCAGCCGGGCACTGTCTTCGGTGTGCACTTCTACCCGGTTACGGCCCGAGTCTTTAGCGGCATAACAGGCATTATCAACATTACGCATTGCCTCAGTGCTGTCTTTGGTATGCAGATCTATGACCGTCAGGCCGATGCTGGCGCCGATGGTGAAACTGTATCCCTCCCAGTGGAAACGAAAATCCTGCAGCAGGCTAATCACCCCTTCACAAGCCTGATAAGCCTGATCAATCGAGCAATGTTCCATCAAAATGACAAACTCATCACCGCCCAGTCTTGCAATGGTATCGCGGGAACGAATATTGGCCTGTAGTAACGATCCGACCTGACGCAGCAATTCATCACCGGCGATATGCCCGCAGGTATCGTTAATCACTTTGAACTGATCCAGATCCAGAAAACATAAAGCATGCTCACCATGATCCAGTCTGGAGGAATCGATCACCCGGCGCAGCCGCAGATCAAATTCTCGGCGGTTAATCAGTCCGGTCAGCAGATCATGGCTGGCCTGATAAGAAGTTTCTTCGTTGAGGCGCCGTGCTTCGGTAATATCCACCTGCGTTGCCACTACATGGCTGACCTGACCATCACTGTCCAGCATTGGCGCAATCAGCTCCTGGGCCCAGTATAGTTCGCCATTTTTCTTGCGGTTTTGCACTTCGCCGCGCCATTCCTGACCGGCCATAATGGTCTGCCACATTTCATTGTGTAGCTTCTGTGGATCTTGTCCGGCATTAATCAGATCCGGCCACTTACCAACAGCTTCTTCAGGCCGATAACCGGTGATGGCAGTAAATTTCGGGTTTACATATTCAATATTACCGTCACGGTCAGTCACAATCACGGCGTTGGGGCTGTGTTTAACTGCTAAAGACAATTTTTCCAGCTTGAGCTGGGATTTTTTCAGTGCCGTAATATCGTGCAGGATCCCTTCAACGCCAATGACTTCGCCATATTCGTTGTAAGCTGGCATTTCTTTAACCGCCAGAACATGGATCTCGCCAACTTTATCGAGCATTTCTATTTCATACGCCATGGTTTTACCGGACAAGGTCTGTCGGGTATATTCCGCGACTTTCCGGTTCAACTCGGTATCTGGCAAATAATTAGAATAATGGTCGTTAAGTTCAGTATGTGCATAGCCCAATATAGATTCCACAGACGGGCTGACATAAGTGAAAACACCATTAACATCATGTGAATACAGCACATATTCATCTTTAATGTTTTCAATCAGCCGCCGGTATTTTTCTTCGCTTTTCCGCAGCAAATGCACATGTTGTTCCAGAGCCTGCGTTTTATCGGCCACCGCCTGACGGATTTGCGATACCCGGCCACTTTGTGACATCAGCCAGGCACCTATCAGGCTGAACAACACCAGCGCGCTGATGACAATGCCAAAAACCGACCAGCTGGCATAGCTTTCCAAATATTCGGCTGACGGCTGATACTGAAAATGCCAGCGAAAGTCTTCATTAAGCTGTTCCGTTAACTGGATAGCAGGCAGCGTTGCCGCAGGATTTGCAAAACCTGCTGTCTGGAACAAAGGCTTGCCCGTGCTATCTGATAAGGCAAATTCAACCCAGCGGGTGGTACCGGAAGTCGCCAGCGGTGTAAAAAAATCATCGTAATCAAAGACATGGGCAACCAGTCCGGTCAATGGTCCAACACCATCGCGCACGCCCAGCAAAAACATAAATTTACCGGGCAAGTTAGCGGCCAGCTGGTTAAAAACCGGGCTTACCTGCAAACTGGCTGGCGCCTGCCATGCCTGCTGGCAAAGTGCTTTGTCTGCTGTCGTCTGACACATCGCCATACCGGCCAGCGGCGGTAGCATGGCATCTGTTTGTTTAATGGGTTTGATGTAACGCAACCAATAAGGCTGTGCAGGATCATCGGTGTTTTTTTCGATCCACAATGCGGCTGAAACATCATGGCGATGTTGACTGAAATCATTCAAATATGCCGAAAACTCAGCAAAAGTAACCTGTTCGCTGTGTAAAAAATACGAACGCATGGCTTGCAGCAATAAATGGTGAAAATCCAGCTCATTTTTAATCAGCGAATGCGCCTGCTGCACATTCGCCTGAAAACGCTGCGCGTTGACCTGTGCCTCGTGTTGCTTAGTTTGCCAGATAATGGTCAGCAACACCGCCAGCATCAGCAGCATGGGCAATGCCACGGTAAATTGTCGTTGTTGCCAGTCGCTGCGCGGCTGCGCCAGAAAAATCAGTATAACCGGTGTCAGTATCACCACACCCAGTGCACCGCCCAACCACCAGATAAGCAGCGTTTGCCACCAGTCAGCGTGGGGCAGCAAGGCAAAAAAAGCCTGAATGCCGGTCGCCAGTATCGCCGGTGGTATAGCGGCAGCCAGACCACCAAGCAGGAAAAACCGCACAATCTCTGCGTCGGTTTTTAAAGCCGAAGGCCAGACTGAAAAAGATTGCAGTAAAAATCGCCCGAGCCAGGCATGAATAGCGGCCTGCACACCCAGCAATAAGCATAACCACCAAGCATCGCTATCAGCCGGCATAAACAGCTGCCAGCCGACCAGAAAGTCACCGATAAATGCTGCTGGTAATAAACGGTATCCCCAGATCAATACGGCCGCCAGCGCAATCCCGGCCGGCAACCAGACCGGCACAGCATTGATTGGCGTCATGGCCAGCGGCGACAGCATCCAGGCTGTCACAAAATAGGCTGCTGCCACCAGACTATTCAGATAAATAAATCGTTTCCAGTCCACAATGACTCCGCTGCTTTTCAGCGAGTGTAGCGATTTTTGCTGCTAAAAGGTATGTCGATAAACGCCCGAAAAGCATAGGCTTCACATAAACTTTACTGTGACATGTCAATCTATATTGATAAAGCGTTCACAAGGAGGTTTTATGGCTACTTATTTATTGACTGGCGGCACCGGTTTAATCGGCAGCGCTATCACCCGGAAATTGCTTGGCAACGGCCATCAACTGATTATTCTAAGCCGCGATCCCGGCAAAGTTCACCGCATGTTCGGCGAACAGGTCACAGCGATTGATGATTTGCAGCAGATCCCGGCCGCCCGGCAAATTGATACTGTCATCAATCTTGCCGGCGC
>CAMPHB010000179.1 GCA_946885755.1 uncultured Methylophaga sp.
TGACGCTGACCCAGGCCGGCGGCCGGCCGGTCAACGAAACCGCTAATTTATTGCTCAGTATCGTCGAAGGCCATATGCAGCAATTTGTGCGTAGCGGCTACCGGCAATCACCGCTCAGTGGATGGGAACAGCAATGGCCGCTGATCGCACAATTATTAAGGGCTTACCAATGATAAAAGTTGCGGTGCTGGGTGAAAATACACTGGACGGATGCGATCTCAGCGCCGCGACTGATTTGCAAGTTATCACGCTGACCGCTGCTAATCTGAATCAGGCAATTGAGGATATTATCGGCCTCAATGCCGATGTGGTGGTGCTGGATCAGGATAACGAAGACCTGCACGCCGATGTGGTTTGCTCGTTTCTCGCTAAACACCACAGCCGCGCCCAAACCTTGATCCTGACCCGGCAAATACCGCATTTCGATATGCTGGCACAGACCGGTTTTTCAGCCAGAGGATATATCTTGCCGGCACAACGGCCGTTGCTCGCTAAAGCGATTCATGCTGTTCATGATGGCGAAGCCTGGCTGCCGCGGCGCTTGGTCGCTGAGATGCTGGATCATTTTGCAGCCAGCGGCAGTCTTTGATCCAACCTGTAAAGCCTGATAAGTAACTGAAATCCGGTTACTTCTTTCCCAAAAATAAAACGTACACAGTGTACCAAAGTACACTATTTGCGCCGGTAAACCGGGCGCATGATTTAGCCATGTCATGGACTCTTGATAAAAAATAAGACAAGGATTGTTTGCATTTCCTCTGGGAGGGAGATGTTATGGCAACTCAAATAGGCATTATCAAAGCAATTATCGGCACAGCGACCGCAACCTCGACGGATGGCAGTATTCGTAACCTTCAGGCAGGCGATGCGGTTTTTCAGAATGATTTAATTACCACGGGTGCAGCCAGTGCTGTCGAAATCGAGTTTACCGATGGCAGTGTGATGGATCTGGGCCGCAATTCTCAGGCAATGTTGGATCTGGAAGTCTTTGATCCGACTGCACCGGTGACTGAAACCAGCGAAACTACTGATCTACCCGATGATGTAGCGGCATTGCAGGAAGCCTTATTAGCGGGTGAAGATGTCAGTGAACTGGGTGAAGCGACTGCCGCTGGTGCCGGTGCTGATGCAGGCGGTAATGAAGGCGGCCACAGCTTTGTGATGCGTGATTACCTCGGTCCCGAAGTGATTCCGGATAATGGTTTTGACACCACCGGGCCTTCGGTCGCCTTTGAAAATCCGGAAGAACTGAATCTTATTCTTGTTGAAGAAGAGGTTGTTGATGGCACACCTTCAACTGATCCAACCACTGGTTTGGTTGATGAAGATGATCTGGGTAGTGACTTTGAACTGGCCTTTGTCGGGCCTTCTGCCATTATTGCTGCCTTTGAACTGGATACCGGTTTTAACTTGGCGTTCCCATCTGTCTTCGGCAACAACGATGAGGCCGGCGGTGATGATCTGCCGCCCGACTCTTCAACAACCATTAATGGTGTGCTCAATGCCAGCTTTGGCAGTGATGGTCCGGGCGCGGTCGTATTTAACCCTGCCGCCAGCCAGCCTTCTGGGCTTACCTCTGGTGGTGAAACAGTGCAATTCTGGGTATCGGCTGATGGTGCCATGCTGGTTGGTTATATCATTACCGTCCCTGAATATGACTATGTTCAGTTTGATTATCAACAGGAATACGGCGAATACGCTCAGATAATTTTCACTGCTGAGTTAGATCCGCTGACGCTGGATTATCAGTTCACGCTGCACGGTCCGCTGGATCATGCTGATATCAGCACTGAAGACAATCTTTTGGTCAATCTGAGCTATCAGATCAGCGACAGCGATGGCGATACTGCCGATGGCATTCTGGCGATCAATGTTGATGATGACAGCCCGCTGGTTGAGCTTTTCTTCAATCAGCAAAGTGAAGTCTCATTATCGATTGTTGTCGACGAATCAGTAGGTACCGATGGCTCTGTGAAAGACGAAATCGACGGCGTTGCTGACAATGACGATGAAACGGATTCTGCAGATGAAACAGATATCGGCTATGCCAGTATCAGTGGTGAAACCCTGTTTTACGTTAACGTTAACCCGGGTGCTGACGGTGAAAATTATGCTGCACGAAGCTTTGCTTTAAGCCTTACATTACCGGATGAAGCAACATCAGTTGATTCGGGACTGGATGCCACCGGCGGTGGTGACATTATGCTGTCTCTGGACGGCAACGATATTGTGGGCATGGATGGTGAGACCATTGTCTTCCGCATCAGTATTGATGCAGATAGCGGTGATGTTACGGTCGCGCAATATGCAGCGATTGATCATGGTGATGATGACAATAATCACGATGCATTGCTTGCTATTGGCGAAGGCCTGATCGGTGCCAATGTCACGGTTTATGACAATGATGGCGACAGTGCCACTTCCAATGATGTTGACCTGGGCAACCTGATTGGTTTTGAAGATGATGGTCCGATAGCACAGCTCAGCAAAACAGAGGAAAACGTCTCAATTCTGCTGGACGAATCGCCACTGCCTGGTGAGGGTGACGGTATCCGCAGTGCCAGCGCCGACTTCTCTGTCTACTTTGTTGCCGGCGGAGCGGTGGATTATGGCACCGATGGTGCGGGCAGTGTGGTTTACAGCTGGAATCTGGATGGAATCGATGTTGGTTCAGGCTTGTTTGCGCTGGATCCGAATGAAGCCGATGGTCAGGGTAATGAAATCGAACTCAACCAAAGCGGTGATGTGATTACCGGCAGCGTTGACGGGACTGACTATTTCACGCTGACACTGGATCCTGAAACAGGTGAAGTGACCTTCGAACAGCTGGAAAACATCTGGCATGACGACACCGGTGACCATGATGATCCGGAAGTCCTGCAACTGGACGAAGGCGTGCTGCTACTGGAACAAACAGTGACCGATGCTGATGGTGACAGTGATACCGCCAGCTTTGATATTGGTGCAGCTGGTGCGTTTAGCATCGAAGACGATGGTCCGGATGCCCAAACAGCGATCCCGGAAGAAGATGCTGAGATCCTGCTGGACGAATCGCCATTGCCTGATGAGGGCGATGGTATCCGCAGTGCCAGCGCCGACTTCTCTGTCTACTTTGTTGCCGGCGGAGCGGTGGATTATGGCACCGATGGTGCGGGCAGTGTGGTTTACAGCTGGAATCTGGATGGAATCGATGTTGGTTCAGGCTTGTTTGCGCTGGATCCGAATGAAGCCGATGGTCAGGGTAATGAAATCGAACTCAACCAAAGCGGTGATGTGATTACCGGCAGCGTTGACGGGACTGACTATTTCACGCTGACACTGGATCCTGAAACAGGTGAAGTGACCTTCGAACAGCTGGAAAACATCTGGCATGACGACACCGGTGACCATGATGATCCGGAAGTCCTGCAACTGGACGAAGGCGTGCTGCTACTGGAACAAACAGTGACCGATGCTGATGGTGACAGTGATACCGCCAGCTTTGATATTGGCGCGGCTGGTGCGTTTAGTATCGAAGACGACGGCCCGGTTGCCGTTGATGATGAGTTTAATGTCAATGAAGATGCAGTGTTGAATGGAACAGTCGCAACTAATGATGATCCAGGTACTGATGGCGGAGCGGATCCGACATATTCATTAGATACTGATGTGACGAATGGCACGCTGGTATTTAATGGCGACGGCAGCTTCACCTACACACCGGATCCTGACTTTACTGGTTCTGACTCATTCACCTATAGCATTACAGATGCAGATGGTGATACTGATACCGCTACCGTTGATATCACAGTGAATCCGGACAATGACCCGCCGGTTATTGTTGCCCCGGATCCTAACAGCGTTTCTGAGGAAGGGCTAGATAATGCTATTGCTGATGATGAAGGTGATCCTGATACCACTGATGATTTTGAGGTTATGGGAACGGTCTTAGCCAGTGATCCGGACTTTGATGCGCTGACCTTTACCTTAGGTGAGCCAACCGAAGTTCTGAGTTCGGGCGGGGAAACGTTGGTATGGGAAGGTGACGGTACCAACAGCCTGACCGCGACTGCGGGTGAAGGTGGACCAACAGTTGCGACTCTGACCATAGATAATGATGGCAACTATACTTTTACTCTGATGGCACCGATCGACCATGG
>CAMPHB010000180.1 GCA_946885755.1 uncultured Methylophaga sp.
TAGAACGTCGTGAGACAGTTCGGTCCCTATCTGCCGTGGGCGTTGGAAATTTGAGAGGAGCTGCTCCTAGTACGAGAGGACCGGAGTGGACGTACCCCTGGTGTTCGGGTTGTTGTGCCAACAGCATTGCCCGGTAGCTATGTACGGACGGGATAACCGCTGAAAGCATCTAAGCGGGAAGCCCCCCTCAAGATAAGATTTCCCTGGACTTTAAGTCCCTGAAGGGCCGTAGAAGACTACTACGTTGATAGGTTGGGTGTGGAAGTGCAGTAATGTATGAAGCTAACCAATACTAATTGCCCGTGAGGCTTGACCATATAACCCCAAGTGCGTTGGGGTGTTACATAAGAGACCTTGAAGACTTGATAATGCTGCGTGCATTATTGCCTGAACGCTTCCCGAATTAGCTTACCCGTAAAGTAAGCACCAAGTTATGCCTGGCGGCCATAGAGCTTTGGAACCACCTGTTCCCATCCCGAACACAGCAGTGAAACAAAGCATCGCCGATGATAGTGTGGGAGTTCCCATGTGAAAGTAGGTCACTGCCAGGCTTTATATAATAGAAAAGGCCACTCCGATAGGGGTGGCCTTTTTTGTTATTTGAGGTTTAACAATATGACCTACTTGAACGGAGTGACAAAAACGCCTGGAGCGTTTTTGAATGAGCGAAGCGAACCCGTAGGGTCAGCCACAGGGATGTGGCTGATAAAGTAGGTCACTGCCAGGCTTTAATACAAAAAAATACCCGGTCCTCAAAGAGGCCCGGGTATTTTTTTGTCTCAAGGTTTGGCAGTGCCCTCACCTGAGCATGTGAACGCCCCATGTGACCGCCTATTGCTCCTGCATTGGCGGCATACCGTCTATCCATGGACATAACATTTTTGCCAGGACAGGCAATGCTCCCAGCATTGCTTCTGCATACACTCCATCCATGGAGATAAGCAAAAATGGACGGCGCTAGGCGCCCGTAGGGTGAAGTGCATGGATGCACCTTATCAAAGTAGGTCACCGATAACCGCTCCTGCATTATCGGCATATGATGGACAGGAAGTCCAAATGCCGCGATAGCAGGATAGCGTAGCGGCCATTACATCCTTGTATATAACTGCCAGGCTTTGCTGCTGAAAAATTAGTCGGCAAAAACGACTTAAAACTACCTCACATACTAAGATCCATTAACACAGGTATTTGCCGCAACGGCAGCGTACCGGTATTGTCTGTCATTAAATTACAGAACGCGCAGTATGTCGGCGATCTGATCACCATATGGATGACAATATGCGTAAATTGCTGGCAGCGATAACAGCCACGATACTTCTGCTTGGCTGTGATGGCGCTGAATATCCGGTACCAGAACCTGAAGAGTTGCCAAAAGCAGTTACTGAAACAGTTTCTTTCGAAACCGATATCCGGCCAATTGTAGAGACCAAATGTATCGCCTGCCACGCTTGTTTTGATGCGCCTTGCCAGCTGAAAATGGAATCTGCGTCAGGATTGGTACGCGGTGCCAGTATCAGTGAGGTTTACAACGGTACGCGGACCGAATCTCAGCAACCAACTCGCCTTGGTATTGATGCTGATAATGAAGCAGATTGGCGGGCATTAGATTTTTATTCGGTATTACAGGCGCATCAAGATTCGCCGGCACTAATGGCTGGTATGCTAAAGCTTGGCAAGCAATATCCGTTTGAAGCGAACAGCAAGCTGCCTGATGCTATAAAACTAGGTACGCGCCGCGAAAATCAATGTCCTGCACCAGAAGATTTTGCTGACTATGCTGAGCAGCATCCCTTGGAGGGTATGCCGCTGGCTGTTGCTGGCCTGACAGATAACGAATATGCGTTGATGGCCGGCTGGCTGAAACAGGGTGCAAAAATTGACAGTACAGAAAAACCACTGAGTCATGCAGAACAGCAGGCAATTGATGATTGGGAAACTTATCTGAATCAAACCGGTAAACGCCGTCAATTGGTTGCCCGCTGGTTTTATGAACATTTGTTTCTGGCGCATTTATACTTTGATACTGCCGGACCGGCACCACGGTTTTTTGAACTGCTCAGATCTAAAACGCCGACCGGTGAACCGATTCAACCCATCAATACCCGGTTACCAAATGATGATCCAGGCGGTAAATTTTATTACCGAATAAGGCCGGTGGATGGCAGTATTGTTCACAAACGTCATATCACTTTGCAGTTTGGCAAGACACTGCAAAAGCGTATTGAAACGTTGTTTTTTGATGATAACTGGTCAGTGGAAACGCTGCCCGGTTACGCTTATGCCGATCGTGCTAATCCCTTTATGACCTTTGCGGCCATTCCCGCTAAAGCCCGTTATCAGTTTATGCTGGACCACGCCGAATATTTTACCCGCACTTTTATCCGCGGACCGGTGTGTCGTGGCCAAATCGCGACTGACGTGATCCGCGATCATTTCTGGGTCATGTATCAGGATCCGGCTCGTGATTTGTTTATTACCAACCCGCAATATCATGATGAAGTTGCGCCGTTACTGGGCCTGCCGGGGCAAGATGATGATTTGCTGGAAGCCGGCAGTAACTGGGATAAATACCGTGACAAACGTAATGACTATCATCAGCGTCGCTATGAAGCCTATCGACAACATGCGCCGAAGTGGGCATCAGTGTCGTCAGTATGGGATGGTGATGGACATAACCGGAATGCTTTGCTGACCATTTTCCGGCATTTTGACAGCGCCAGTGTTTTACAGGGTTTTGTCGGTAAAGTGCCACAAACCATTTGGTGGATGGATTACCCGTTGCTGGAACGCAGTTACTACGAGTTAGTGGTTAATTTTGATGTGTTTGGCAATCTTGCCCATCAACTGCAGACACGGCTGTATTTTGACCTGATTCGTAACGGCGCCGAACATAATTTTTTACGGTTAATTCCGCATGAGGCCCGTGGTGATATGCTCAACAGCTGGTATCAGGGCAGTGGCAAATTAAAAACCCATATTAGTTATGCACAGCTTGATGAGCAGACACCAACAGCTGAAAACTATGTCAGTAATAAGCCAAAAACGGAATTGGCGGCCAAATTACTGGATAGATTTAAAATGGGGAATGTGCTGGCCGAAGATCCCCTGAATCGCTGCAATGGCAATAATTGTTTCCGTGCTGAACAAGCTGACTGGATACAACAAGCTGATCAAAGTCTGTCTGCAATAACCGGGTTAACGTCCAATGATATTAAGGGGCTGCAGTATTTGCCGGAACTGACATTTTTACGGGTAAGTTATGGGCAGAAAGAACGAAGTGTTTATTCACTACTGCGTAATCGGTCGCACAGCAATGTGGCTTTTTTGTTTGGTGAATCGCTCCGGTATCAGCCTGAGAAAGACACTTTGACGATTTATCCCGGTATTGCCGGCAGTTATCCGAATTTTATTTTTGATGTGCCGGCAGCGGATATATCGGCCTTTGTCCGGCAACTTAGTGATGCTAATAAACAAGCATTATTTGATGAAATTATATTGCGCTGGGGCGTACGCAGGACCCATCCGGATTTTTGGGCGATTTTTCATGATTTCACTGACTGGCAAAAACAACAGCAACCGCTGGAAGCCGGGATTTTTGATGCCAACCGCTATGAAAATTTATAAGCCATTTTCAGGTAACGGCGTTTACTGGCTGTGACGAGCAAGACCCACAGCAACTGGCGTTTTGATAAACGTGGCCGGCTCAATAATTGGTGATCTGGAAGCTGGCGAAGTTTTGACAGGGTCATAATACCGCCCAGTGTCATGGCGCGGATCTCCCAGCCAAGCCTGCCAGAAAGACTGGCACCCAGCGGAATACCGCGACTGATTAACTCACGGGTTTGTTGGTAGAGCGGTCTTAAGATGTTAGCCAGTTGCTGGTTCTCGGCATTTAGCAAATCATCATTATCTATGCCGTTTGCTGTTAATAAGTCCTGTGGCAGATAAACACGGTTTTGTTCAGTCAGATCCTGCGCTATATCCTGATAAAAATTAATCAATTGCAGGCTACTGCAAATGGCATCAGATTGCTGAAGTTGGCCGGCAGTAGGTTGTCCTTGTAAATACAACACCAACCGGCCGACGGAATTGGCCGAATAACGGCAATAAGCCAGCAC
>CAMPHB010000181.1 GCA_946885755.1 uncultured Methylophaga sp.
GAATCCTGTGGCGCGACAATTTGCACCAACTCGACTTTTTCAAACTGATGCTGGCGAATCAGACCGCGAACATCACGGCCGTGGGAACCGGCTTCACTGCGAAAACACGGCGTATGCGCCACCCATTTCAGCGGCAGCTTGTCGGCCTCGACAATGACATCACGAACCAGATTGGTGACCGGCACTTCAGCGGTGGGGATCAGATAAAACTGGCCATCATCGACACTGAATAAATCTTCAGCAAACTTCGGCAACTGGCCGGTACCACGCAGTGAATCTGCATTAACCAAATAAGGGACATAGGTTTCGGTATAACCATGCTGTTCGCTGTGCTGATCCAGCATAAATTGCGTTAGCGCCCGCTGCAGTTTTGCCAACGGACCGCTCAAGGTGACAAACCGGGCGGCACTGATTTTGGCGGCGGCTTCAAAATCCATGCCGCCCAACTGAGCACCTAAATCAACATGATCTTTGGGCTCAAAATCAAACTGCCGGGGCGTACCCCACTGACTGACTTCGACGTTGTCATTTTCATCTTTGCCAGCCGGCACATCGTCCAGCGGCACATTGGGCATTTCCATGGCAATAGCATTAAGCTTTGCCAACACCTCGGCAAGACGGGTTTCAGCGGCTTTGTGTTTAGCACCCAAATCATCAATTTCGGCCAGCAGTGGCGCGATATCTTCTCCGGCGGCTTTGGCTTTACCAATTAATTTGGAGCGGCTGTTACGTTCCGTTTGCAGCGCCTGAGCATCCAGCTGCGCCTGTTTGCGTTCCTGCTCCAGTGCAGCCAGTTGGGCGACATCCAGTTGAAAACCACGTCTGGCCAGTTGCTTTGCCAGCAGCTCAGCATCCTGGCGTAATAATTTCGGGTCGAGCATAAATCTTAAATTCCGGTTTGTGCCATCCAGCTGACAATATGGTCTGGTTTGACCAGTGTCTGCAGCGTCGGCATAAGTTCGGCAATACGTGCCGGCGTATCAAAAAATTCAATCACCATCGGTAGCTCCGATGACAACTCCAGCAACGAGGCCTTATGTACCTTGCCATCACTGCCCAGGCCAGCCACACCGCGAAACACAGTAAAACCGCGCATTTTGGTGGATTCCAGCCATTTAAACACTTTGCGAATATCATCGCGGCCTTCGGCGAGATACAAACGCACCATTAACACTTCACTACTCATAATTGTCGGCCTGTAACGATACCAATCCAGGTGGCACCCAGACATAAAACCACACTGAGCAAGACATTGAGGACGGCTTTCAGCAGCTCACCTTCTTCCAGCAGCGCCAGCGTTTCCAGTGAAAAAGTCGAAAACGTGGTGAACGCGCCAATCACGCCTACCAGGATAGCGGCCCGCCATTCCGGTGATAAACTGAGCCGCTCAACCATCAGCACAAAAAACAGGCCGATAAACAGCGAGCCAATTATATTCACCGCCAGTGTGCCATAAGGGAAATCCCGACCCAGCAGACGATAAATACCGTTCGACATTAAAAAACGCAGCACCGATCCGACGGCGCCGCCGGCGGCTATAGCCAGTAATTGCGTCACGACAGCTTCCTGAATAAGCGGCGACAAACCGCGTAGTTTACCTGATTCAATGCCAGTGCTCACGGTTTAACTCAGCCATAGCGTTTGACCATGGCGCTTAAAGGCAGGGCTTTTATTTTACTGGCATGGCCGGCACTGCCAAATGCCTGATAACGCGCCTCACAAATTTGCTGCATGGCGGCTGTTGCTGCTTTGAGAAATTTACGCGGATCAAAGACCGCCGCGTTGTTTTCATCATACAAAAACTGCCGGACAGCACCGGTGGCTGCCATCCGCAAATCGGTATCGATATTCACCTTGCGCACCCCGAACTGAATACCATCAACAATTTCCGGCACCGGCACACCATAGGTTTGTTTAATATCACCGCCATATTGATTAATCACCGCCAGCCAGTCCTGCGGCACGGAACTGGAGCCGTGCATAACAAAATGCGTATTGGGCAACCGTTGTTGCAGGGTTTTTAAATGGCTGATGGCCAATATTTCACCGGTTGGCGGCTTGGAAAATTTATAGGCACCATGACTGGTGCCAATCGCCACCGCCAGCGCATCAACACCAGTCAGGCGAACAAATTCAGCCGCTTCGTCGGGATCGGTGAGTAACATACTGCGATCCAGCTTGCCCTCAGCGCCATGGCCGTCTTCCTCGCCCATTTCGCCGGTTTCCAATGAACCGAGACAACCCAGCTCACCCTCGACCGACACCCCACAGGCATGGGCAATATCGACCACTTCGCGGGTGACGCGAACGTTATAGTCAAAGTCTGACGGTGTTTTCATATCTTCCAGCAAAGAGCCATCCATCATCACCGAACTGAAACCAGACTGGATAGCCCGTACACAAATGGCCGGGTTAGCACCGTGGTCCTGATGCAGCACTAATGGAATATGCGGATATTGTTCCAGTGCCGCCTGCACTAAATGCCGTAAAAACGCCTCGCCGGCATACTCACGGGCACCGACACTGGCCTGCATAATCACCGGACTGTCGACGGCATCAGCCGCCTGCATAATCGCCTGCACCTGCTCTAAATTACTGACATTAAACGCCGGCACCGCAAACTGTTGTTCGGCGGCATAGTCGAGTAATTGCCGTAAGGCAATCAAGGCCATATTAACTCCCGTATCGTTGTTTTATTCGCAGCTGCCCTGAGCGCGCGGCGCCACCATTTCACCAACTTTAACCAGCTTCATGGCACTGGTGCTGCCGGGTTGCTCCAGGTCACCTTTGGTAATAATCACTATATCACCATCATGAACCACGCCGCGACGCTGCAACTCGTCAATAACTTCCTTATTTAGCGCCGCATGATCGGTGTGCTCGACCTTAAACGCCACCGGATACACACCGCGATATAAGGTTACCCGCCGTTGGCTGGCAAGATGCGGCGTCAGCGCAAAAATCGGAATCCCGGAGCTTATCCGTGACATCCATAACGGCGTTGAGCCTGACTCGGTTAACGCGGCAATGGCTTTGACATCGAGATGATTAGCGAGATACATGGCGGCCATGGCAATGGCTTCATCCATGCGTTCAAACTGCGAATCAATGCGGTGGCGGGAAACGCGGATCTCCCGCTGTTGTTCTGCCTGCAGACAAATCCTATCAACAGCTTCAATGACTTTGACAGGATATTTGCCGACCGCAGTTTCCCCGGACAACATCACCGCATCAGTGCCATCAAGCACAGCATTGGCGACATCAAACACTTCGGCGCGGGTGGGAATGGCATTTTGGATCATCGACTCCATCATTTGGGTCGCCGTTATCACCACTTTGTTCATACGCCTGGCTTTAGCAATGAGACTTTTCTGAATCGGTGGCAACGCCGCATCTCCGACCTCAACCCCCAAGTCACCACGGGCCACCATAATGCCTTCGGCGGTTGCCAGGATCGCATCAATTTCCTGCAACGCTTCAGCGCGTTCGATTTTGGCAATAATACCGCCATAACCGCCGGCCTCACGCAATAACTGCCGGGCCAGCTCAATATCGGCGGCGCTACGCGGAAATGAAACAGCAATATAATCGGCCTGTATGTCAGCGGCGATCTGGATATCAGCAATATCTTTATCGGTCAGCGCCTTGGCCGATAAACCGCCGCCCTGCCGGTTAATGCCTTTGTTATCGGATAAGCGGCCACCCACCACCACTTTGCAGTGGATTTGGCTGTCATGGACTTTTTCCACCCACAGCACTATTCGGCCATCGTCGAGCAACAAGGTGTCACCACGTTTAACATCGTAGGGCAGTGCTTTGTAATCGATGCCAACCTGAAACATATCACCAGCCTGCTCATCAAGCGCCGCATCAAGGGTAAATTTAGCGCCCTCGGCCAGCTCAACACCGCCATGTTTAAAGCGGGCGATGCGAATTTTTGGCCCTTGCAAATCAGCCAGAATACCGACCTGCCGGCCATAAGCCTGTGCCCGGTTACGGACTTTTTTTGCCAAAGTCGCATGGGCGGCCGGATCACCGTGGGAAAAATTCAGCCGGACCAGATCGGTACCAGCTTCAATCATGGCATCTAAAACC
>CAMPHB010000182.1 GCA_946885755.1 uncultured Methylophaga sp.
TCAGGCCATCAATATGCAATGGGAAGTGGTTATCGGGCTGGAAATCCATGCCCAGCTTGCAACCAAATCAAAAATTTTCTCCGGCGCCGCCACTGCCTATGGTGCAGCCCCCAACACTCAGGCCTGCGCCGTTGATCTCGGTCTGCCGGGTGTGTTGCCGGTGTTAAACAAAGAAGCCGTGCGCATGGCCATCAAGTTCGGTCTCGCCGTGGATGCCGATATCGCCGATCGCTCGGTGTTTGCCCGCAAAAATTACTTTTATCCGGATCTGCCCAAAGGCTATCAAATCAGCCAGTACGAACTGCCGATAGTTGGTAAAGGCCAGATCAGCATTGAGCTGGAAGACGGCAGTGAAAAAATTATTGGTATTACCCGCGCCCATTTGGAAGAAGATGCCGGTAAATCGTTGCATGAAGACTTCCACGGCCAGACCGGTATCGACTTAAACCGCGCCGGCACGCCGCTGCTGGAAATCGTTTCGGAACCGGATATGCGCAGCGCCAAAGAAGCCGTGGCCTATATGAAAAAAATCCACTCGCTGGTGCGGTATCTGGAAATCTGCGACGGCAATATGCAAGAAGGTTCATTCCGCTGTGATGCCAACGTGTCGGTAAGGCCAAAAGGTCAGGAAAAATTCGGTACCCGTACCGAGCTGAAAAACATCAACTCGTTCCGTAATGTGGAACGCGCCATTAATATCGAAGTTGAAAGGCAGATTGATGTACTTGAAGACGGTGGTGAAGTCATTCAGGAAACCCGCCTGTATGACGCCGATAAAAACGAAACCCGCGCCATGCGCAGCAAAGAAGAAGCCAACGATTACCGCTATTTCCCGGATCCGGACTTATTACCGGTGGTGCTGGAGGAAAGTTTACTGGATCAGGTTCGTGCCACCCTGCCGGAACTGCCCAACGAAAAACGTGATCGCTTTATCAACGAACTGGGCCTGTCGCTTTATGACGCTTCAGTGCTGACCAGTAGCCGCGAACTGGCGAATTATTTCGAGTCGGTTTTGGCTGAAACCGGCGGTAAAGCCCCGAAAATCTGTGCCAACTGGGTCACCGTCGAACTCAGCGGCGCGCTGAATAATGCCGGTCTGGAAATTGATGCCTCGCCGCTGTCTGCCAAACAACTGGCCAGTGTCATCAATCGTATCGAAGACAACACCATTTCCGGCAAAATTGCCAAACAGGTATTTGCCGCGTTGTGGAATGGCGAAGGTGCCGATGCAGATGCCATTATCGAAGCGCAGGGCCTGAAACAGGTCACCGACACCGGTGCCATTGAAGCCATGATTGATGAAGTGATTGCCGCCAATCCAGAGCAATTACAGCAATACCGTGACGGTAAAGAGCAATTGTTTGGTTATTTTGTTGGCCAGGTGATGAAAGCCTCGAAAGGCAAAGCCAATCCGGCTCAGGTCAACGATATTCTCAAGCAAAAACTGGCGGGGTAAACCGTCACAAACAATCATTGCCGGCAACAAAAGCTGTTGCTGCCGGCCCATTTAGAAAATCTGCCTAGCAGTTCACAAATTGTAATAAGCGGTTCCCCATCTTCAAGTAACTGATGTAGTATCAGCTCAGCGTTTTATTTCGTTGTGATGACAGGGACTCGTTGCCCAAGAATTCAGGATGCCGGACTTAACCGATGAAGTTTGCTCAGGAACACCTGCCCGCTAAAACCGCCATTTCAAAACTGCCCGGTAAATCACCACTGGCTGAAGCCAACTGGGTACTGGTATTTGGTTCGGTGAGCCGCTTCAGCGAACGTAACTTTGCGTCGCAATTGCAAAAGCGTTATCCCAATGCCCAAATCGTTGGCTGTACCACCTCAGGTGAAATCACTGGCGACGGTGTGTTTGATGACAGTGTGCATATCACCGCTATGCTCTGGGAGCGCAGCCAGCTAAGGTTTATTGCCAAACCGGTCAACAGCATGGAGCAATCCCATGCCTTGGGCGCGCAAATCGCCAATGAACTCTTGGCACCGGATTTAAAAGGCCTGTTTGTGCTCAGTGACGGCCTCAATGTCAACGGCTCTGAACTGGTTGAAGGCCTGCAGGAAGTGTTGCCGAATGTGCCGATTACCGGTGGCCTCGCCGGAGACGCCGCCCAGTTCACTAAAACCCTGCTACTCAATAACGACAAAATTGTCGACCGTATGGTGATCGCTGTCGGTATTTACGGTAAAGACGCCATTGTCACCAGCGGCGCTCTGGGCGGCTGGAAACCTTACGGCCCGCCACGGCGTATTACCCGCGCCGTGAAGAATGTGGTGTATGAACTTGATAACAAACCAGCGTTGCCACTCTACAAAATGTATATCGGCTACTACGCCAATCAGTTGCCGGCATCGGGACTGAATTTCCCGTTTGCCATCATGGACGACAAAAACGTTAATGTGATCCGCACCCTGCTGGCCGTTAACGAAAAAGATAACAGTCTGACCTTTGCCGGTAATATCGCAGAAGGCTCAACGGTACGTTTTCTCAAATCAGACCATGATCAGCTGGTCATCGGTGCCAGTGAAGCCGCCCGGCAGATCCTGCAAAAAGATGTCAATATAAACGACAAAGCACTGGCGATTTGTGTCAGCTGCGTTGGCCGCAAACTGGTGATGGAAGATCAGGTATCTGACGAAGTTTTTGCTGTGCAACGGCTGCTGGGCATGCAAACCGGCATTACTGGTTTTTATTCCAACGGCGAAATCTGCTCAGGTGAAGACGATATTCACAGTCTGTTGCATAACCAGACCATGACTATCGCCTATTTAAGCGAACACTAAGCGCCTTTAAACCAGCTCCCGCGCTGCCGCCAGCAAAGCCAGCCGGGCAATCACACCATAAGCATAAAACCGGTTGGGTTCCGCATCAGGTTGATCCGCCTTATTAGGCTCGATACATGACTGGACAAACGCCAGCGGCTGAAAGTGCATGCCCGGTGCATTAAGGTTTTCATCACTGCCGCGGCCGGTATGGACCCGGTAAAAACCGCCGACCACAAAATGATCCATCATATAAATGACCGGTTCAGCGACCGCCAGATCTTCACCCAGCGTTTCAAAGGTATAAACCCCTTCCTGAATCAGCACATTATCGACCACCAGCCCCTCTTTGGCCGATGACATTTTATTGCGTTGCTTGCGGTTCAAATTAACGATTTCATCGACTGATTTCACCGTCATAATGCCCATGCCATAGGTACCGGAGTCTGCTTTCACCACTGCAAACGGCTGCCGGTCGATACCGTACTGATCGTATTTTTTCTGCACCGCATTGAGCATGGTTTCGACATTGCGGGCCAGACATTCGGTACCGCTGCGTGCCATAAAGTCGACTTCACCACATTGCAACGTCAGTGGTGCCACAAGCCACGGATCAATATCCAGCTTTTCAGCAAATTCATTGGCAACATCATTGTAATGGGTGAAATGATCCGATTTTTTGCGGGTATACCAGCCGGCATGCAGCGGCGGCGCCACTTGCTGCTCAAGATCCTGCAAAATCGCCGGCAAGCCACCTGACAAATCGTTATTGAGCAGCACCAGACACGGTGAAAAATCACCGAGCGCTACCCGGTTACCCTTACGTTGCAATGGTGCTAAATGGCAGATTTTGCCTGATGGTAACTCGATGTCCGTCGGCTCTGTCATATCGTCGCGCAAACTGCCGATACGGGCATCAAGGCCCGCCTGCTCAAAAATACCGCGCAGGGTTTCCAGACTTTCTAAATAAAACAGATTACGGGTATGGTTTTCGGCAATGATTAACACCCGCCGCGCAGTGGGACAAATCCGTTCGACCGCCGCCTGCGCCGCCTGAATACACAGCGGCATAAACGCCGGATTGAGATTGTTAAAGCCAGCCGGAAATAAATTGGTATCAACCGGCGCCAGCTTAAAGCCGGCATTACGCAGATCCACCGAGGCATAAAACGGGGCCGGGGTTTGCAGCCATTGTTCACGCAGCCAGGCCTCAACATCCGCCTGGCGGTCCAGTAAATGCGATTCCAGTTGCAGTAACGGGCCGTTAAGGGCGGTGGTCAGATGCGGCACGGCTGAGCTCATAATGTGGTTTTCCTTAG
>CAMPHB010000183.1 GCA_946885755.1 uncultured Methylophaga sp.
TCAATACACGCAGCAATAATTGCCGCCATTTCGGCTTCGCTGTCCGGCGTAATCACCGCCAGCGGGAACTCTACCCGCCAGTCGGTGGCATCGGTGACATGGCTGACACGCGACAAACCGTCAAACTTAATATTATGTTTTTTGGTGACACGGCTCAGTTTGCGCAGCACCAGTTTGCGGCGCTCGGCGGTCGCCAGCAGATCCCGTTCAAATTTTTCCACGGCTTTGCGTGCGGCCTGCTCTAACTGCAAAGCAAGATGATTTTCGTTCTGGGTGGCGCGGTTACGGATTTGATCCAGCCGGTGATGCAACGCATGGCGCAATGAGCCCCAGCGTTTGCTGTTTTCCACCAGATCGTCCTGAATGAACGGATTACGGGTGATTACCCACATATCACCGAGTACTTCAAACAGCATTTTGGCACTGCGGCCGGTTTTTCGCTGCTCACGCAGTTGCTGCAGAATGTCCCACATCGGCTCACCCAGATAGCGAATGACAATTTCGCGATCAGAAAATGAGGTGTAGTTGTAGGGAATTTCGCGTATTCGGCTCGACATAGCGGTTCAGCCAATCCTTTATTTAAAAGTGTGAAATGATGAATCGCAAATTTTAACACGAAGCCGGATAATATAAGGCTGTCATGTACATTGCGTTTTTCGCTTTTAACCGGGGACGGCCCTATTCATGGACTTTTTACAGATTGTCGCTCTGGCGGTATTGCAGGGTTTAACTGAGTTTTTGCCGATTTCCAGCTCGGCACATCTGATTTTATTGCCGATCATTGCCGGCTGGCAGGATCAGGGATTGGCTTTTGATGTCGCGGTGCATATCGGCACGCTGGCGGCGATTGTTTTTTATTTTCGCCAGCAACTGCGCACCTTAATATCCGACTGGCTGCGTTCGGTACAGTTACGCCAGCGTGTTGGCGACAGTAATCTCGCCTGGGCGATTGGCTTTGGTACGATACCGGCGGGCCTTGCCGGCCTGTTTTTTAACGATGCTGTCGAGTTTATGCTGCGTAATCCCCTGGTCATTGCGGCTACTACCATTATTTTCGGTCTGCTGCTTGGCTGGGCCGACTGGCAAGGCAAGCGGATCCGTGATGAACATACACTGCGCTGGCAGGATGTGCTGTTTATTGGTGTCGCTCAGGCGATTGCTTTGATTCCCGGCACTTCACGCAGTGGTATCACGATGACAGCGGGTTTGATGCTGGGTTTAACACGACAGGCAGCGGCGCGGTTTTCATTTTTATTGTCCATACCGATAATTTTTCTGGCGGGTTCTCTGAAAACCGGCGAGTTGATCATCGCCGAAACCGAGGCCAACTGGACGGTACTAATTTCGGGTGCTGTTTTTTCGGCAATCAGTGCTTACTTATGTATTGTTATCTTTCTGAAATTACTGGAACGCATCGGCATGTGGCCGTTTGTGATTTACCGTTTAATTCTTGGCGCGATTCTGCTGTGGTTGTTTCTGTAAATGCTGTTGACAGTAGCTGCCTGAATCCGTAATATTCTCCCTCTTTATTTGGACCGCCTGCGTATTTTTTCAGGAGCAACCCGCGGAATGAAAACCATTAGTGCTAAACCAGCCGAAGTTCGTCGTGACTGGTTCGTCATCGACGCCAACGGCAAAACGCTGGGTCGTATGGCGACCGAAATTGCCCGCCGTCTGCGTGGCAAACATAAAGCGATTTATACCCCACACGTTGATACCGGTGATTATATCGTTGTCATCAATGCAGAGAAACTGCGTGTTTCTGGTAATAAAATGCAAGACAAAATCTATTACCATCACACCGGTCATATCGGCGGTATCAAGGGTATTTCTCTGGCAAAACAGCTGGATAAAGCGCCTGAGCGTGTTATCCAGACTGCGGTCAAAGGCATGTTGCCGAAAAACCCGCTGGGTCGCGCGATGTTCAGCAAACTGAAAGTTTATGCTGGCAGTGAACATCCCCACGTCGCCCAACAACCTCAAATGCTGGAAATTTAACGGATATCGTCATGGCAGATTTATATTACGCAACCGGTCGTCGCAAAAGCTCCACTGCCCGGGTTTTCCTGAAACCAGGCACTGGTAACATTTCTATTAACACCCGCTCGCTGGAAGACTATTTTGGTCGTGAAACTTCACGCATGGTCGTTCGTCAGCCGCTGGAACTGGTTGAAATGCTGGAAAAAGTGGATCTGAAAATCACCGTTCGTGGTGGTGGTAACAACGGTCAGGCCGGTGCCATTCGTCACGGCATCAGTCGCGCACTGGTAGAACTGGACAGTGAACTGAAAACCGAACTGCGCAAAGCTGGCTTCATTACTCGTGATGCCCGTGCTGTTGAACGTAAGAAAATTGGTCTGCATAAAGCACGTAAGCGTCCACAATTCTCCAAACGTTAATCGTTGGGATAATTCACAGCGTATTAAAGAGCCACCTTCGGGTGGCTTTTTTTTGCCTGTTATTTACCCTCAGGACTTTGCAAGTAACGGCAGATTTGCTAAATATCAGCTGACAGCATCAACAAGGAGTTTGTTATGTCTGCATTATTTCGTACCGCTGCCCTGTTATCGGCTTTTTGTTTACCTGCCAGCAGCCTGGCCGAACCACCGGAAATTGCTTTATCCACCGGGATGTTTGAAGTTTTTGAAACTGACAACGCTGCCGAGTTCGGCGCCGAATATCGCTTTTCACCTCAGTATTGGGATTTGGTCCCAGCCATTGGCCTGTCTGCGAACAGTGACGGCGGTTATTGGGCACACGCCGGGTTGCGTTACGATTTTATTCTTGGTGAAAAATGGCTGTTAACACCGCAACTGGCTTTGGTTGCCTATCAGGATGGCGACGGCACCGATCTGGGCAGCGGCTTTTTATTTCGCAGTGGTCTGGAACTGGGTTACCGTTTATCGGCGGCATCCAAGCTTTCAATCACGCTTTACCATATGTCCAATGCTGACCTGGCTAAAAATAATCCCGGTTCAGAATCGCTGCTTGTCAGTTACAGTTTCACGCCGGATAGCTGGCTTTAACGGCGTTTATATAACTGGCCTTTACCTTCCGGCTGGGTTTTAAAACGACGGTGTACCCATAAGTATTGGGCTGGTGCACGTCTGACCTGCGACTCGACCCAGTCATTAATGCGCTGGGCATCGGCCAGTTCATCTTCGGTCGGATAGTTGTCCAGCGCCGGACCAATATCAATCAAATAACGACCATCGGCCTGCCGGATCGGCATATAAGGTACCACCGCCGCACCACTCATTTTGGCAATACGGGCAGTTGCTGGAATAGTCGCCGCCTGCACGCCAAAGAATTTAGCAAACACACAGGTGCGGCGGCCAAAATCCTGATCCGGCGCATACCAGACCACTTTGTTTTTTTTCAATGCTCTGAGCATGCTGCGCATATCAGCCTGCAATACTGTGCCTTCACTGTGAAACTGCCGGTATTTGAGCATCACGGCATTAAACAGCGGGCTTTTTAATTCACGAAACATGACATAGGTGGGTTGTTTGAGCATGATAAGCCGGCCGCCCAGTTCCATACTGGTGAAATGGCCGGTGAGCAGAATCACCCCTTTACCTTTTGCCAGAGCGGCCTGTATGTGTTCGAGACCACGGTAATCAACCCGCTTGGCGAGTTTGGCATCTGACGCCCACCAACTAAGCGCGGTTTCCAGTGGCATCATGCCCATAGTCTGCATATTTTGCCGTAACAAATCCTGCCGCTCCGCCGCTGACAATTCCGGAAAACACAGCTCGAGATTACGCTGGGCAATTCTTGCCCGGTCTTTGGCGAATAGCCACATCAGCTGACCAATTGCCTTGCCAATCGCCAGTTGCCAGCTGGCCGGTAAAAATACCGATAAGCGCATTAACCCCAGTCCCAGCCAGTTGGGCCAGAAGCGGGGATGTAAAAAACGTTTTTGCAAAACTGTCATGGTAGCTATCAGCTGGAAAATTGCGCCTATGCTATCATCCTCCGGCATTAACCGCCCAATAAGAGCCTGCTTTGAAGCTGATTTATACCCTGCTGTTTTATCTTGCGATCCCATTTTTATGTCTGCGTCTGATTTGGCGTGGATTA
>CAMPHB010000184.1 GCA_946885755.1 uncultured Methylophaga sp.
TTATTTTGTCAAAGCGCTGGAATGTTATCAGCAGGCTGAACAAATGCGCCCTGAACACAATGATGAAGCCATCCTGCGCTGGAACAGCTGTGTGCGAACCATTGAGCGCGAAAAGCTGCAACCGGTTTCCGATCATGATCAAGTGTTAATGAGCCGGGAGAGCTGATGGCCTTATTGCAAATCAAAAAACGCCTGATGGCGTTAGCCGGCATCGTGTTGTCGGCATATTTATTACTGCATATGCTCAGTAATTTAAGCTTTATCAGCCCGCAAGCATTTAATGATTTTTATGCTTTTTATAATCAGCCGCTGATCCGCTGGCCATTGTGGCTGTTGGTTGTGGCAGCCTTATTAATACATGTTGTGGTGGCGGTTCAAATCCGTCTGCATAACGCCAAAGCCCGGCCGGTTGCTTATCAGCACCGGCAACATCACTGGATCCCGGCCTGGTTGGTATCAACGGTGATCACCCTGATTCTTTTCTTTATTGTCTGGCATATGGCACAAATGTGGTCGTTTGGCGGCAGCGATATTTACGGCCAGACTCAGACGTTGTTTAGCAGTGGCTGGCAGCTGGCTATCTACCTCGCAGGGCTTGGTTTAATGGCACTGCATTTATGGCATTCACTGCCAAATGTGCTGCAAACGCTGGGCAAAACCTCAAAACAATATTTATGGCTGAGCACGGCGCTGGTTGCGTTGTTAACTGCCGGTTTTGCCGCGGTGCCGGTACTGGCTTACTGGAGCGTGCCATGAGCGATGAAATTCAACTCGACGGTCATAGCCCCAAAGGGCCTCTGGATCAACGCTGGACCCAGCATAAATACAATTTACGGATTGTCAGCCCGGCTAATCGTAAACATTACCGGGTGATTGTAGTGGGCACCGGACTGGCCGGTGCCTCGGCAGCGGCATCGCTTGCCGAGATGGGTTATCAGGTGAAAACCTTTTGTTTTCAGGACAGTCCGCGCCGTGCCCACAGTATTGCTGCCCAGGGCGGTATCAATGCTGCCAAGAATTATCATAACGATGGTGATAGTGTCTGGCGGCTGTTTTACGACATGATCAAAGGCGGCGACTTTCGCGCTCGTGAGTCCAATGTTTTCCGGCTTGCCGAACTCAGCACGGCGATTATTGATCAGGCGGTGGCGCAGGGTGTGCCGTTTGCCCGCGAATACAGCGGTTATTTGGCCAATCGCTCATTTGGTGGCGCGCAGGTTTCCAGAACCTTTTATGCCCGCGGCCAGACCGGCCAGCAATTATTGCTCGGCGCTTATCAGGCAATGAGCCGGCAAGTTGCCGAAGGCCATATCCAGCATTTTTCGCGCACGGAAATGCAGGATCTGGTGATGATTGACGGCCAGGCCAAAGGCATTATTGCCCGCGATTTACTGACCGGCGAACTCACCACGCATCTGGCTGATTGTGTAGTGTTATGTACCGGCGGTTATGGCAATGCTTATTACTTATCGACCAATGCCAAAGGCTGTAACACCTCAGCGATCTGGCGTGCCCACAAACATGGTGCGTTGTTTGCCAATCCGAGTTTTACCCAGATCCATCCGACCTGCATTCCCCAGCATGGTGAATTGCAGTCAAAACTGACGCTGATGAGTGAATCGCTGCGTAATGACGGCCGTATATGGGCACCGAAAAATCCGGCTGATTGTGGCCGTGATCCGCGTGAAATTGCTGAACAGGATCGGGACTATTTTCTGGAACGTATGTATCCGGCCTTTGGCAATCTGGTGCCGCGCGATATCGCCTCACGCGCCGTCAAACATATTTGTGACGAAGGCCGCGGGGTCGGCCATGAAATCAATGGTCAGAAACTGGGTGTGTATCTGGATTTTGCTGATGCCATTAAAGAGCAGGGCGCGGCAACCATTAACGAAAAATACGGCAATCTGTTTGAAATGTACCAGCGCATTACCGCTGAAGATCCAACGCAGGTACCGATGCGTATTTATCCGGCGGTGCATTACACGATGGGCGGTTTGTGGGTGGATTACAACCTGATGACCAGCATTGACGGTTTGTTTGCCGGTGGTGAAGCCAACTTTTCGGATCATGGTGCTAATCGGCTGGGCGCCAGCGCCCTGATGCAGGGACTGGCTGATGGTTATTTTATTTTACCAGCCACCGTTTCCGATTATTTAGCCCGGCAAAAACCACTTGCTGACGGCGATTATCCGGAAGTCGCCCAGGCCATGGCTGAAGTGACAGCGCGTCTCAATTTATTGATGAATGCCCCCGAGCCGCAGCACACACCGGATTATTTTCACCGGCAACTCGGGCAAGTTCTCTGGGATAACTGCGGTATGGCGCGTAATGCCCGGGATTTACAGTTGGCACTTAGCCAAATCCAGACTTTGCGTGAACAGTTCTGGCAGCAAGTTAAAGTCACCGGTAGTGATAAACAACTGAATCAGACTTTAGAGCGTGCCGGCCGTGTTGCCGACTTTATGGAACTGGCGGAGCTAATGTGTCTGGATGCGCTGCAGCGTGAAGAATCCTGCGGCTGTCATGCGCGTGTTGAGCATTTAACGCCAACCGGTGAAGTACAGCGTCGCGATATAGATTTTTCTTATGTCTCGGCGTGGCGTTATACCGGCAATCTCAGTGAGCCGTCGCTGGTTAAAGAGCCATTGCATTTTGATTTTGTCAGTCCCGGCATACGGAATTACCAATGAATTTTATCTTACATATCTGGCGTCAGACATCGCCCGAAAAAACCGGCGAATTTGTCCGTTATCAATTGGATGTTGCCGAAGATTCGTCTTTTTTGGAAATGCTCGACGCGCTCAATGAGCAATTAATAGAAGCCGGCGAGGAACCAGTCGCCTTTGATCATGATTGCCGTGAAGGCATTTGCGGCAGTTGCAGTCTGGTGATTAATGGCGAGCCGCATGGCCGGCATAAAGCCACTACCACCTGCCAGCAATATATGCGTGATTATCGGGATCAAAATGAACTATGGATTGAGCCTTGGCGGGCGGCGGCGTTTCCGGTGATAAAAGATCTGGTTGTTGATCGCAGTGCGTTTGACCGGCTGATTCAGGCTGGTGGTTATATTCCGGTGCGTACCGGTGCTGCGCCGGAAGCCAATACACAACTGGTCGCCAAACCGGTTGCCGACAAAGTATTTGATGCCGCCACCTGTATCGGTTGCGGTGCCTGTGTAGCGGTGTGTCCGAATGCCTCGGCAACGCTATTTATTGCCGCCAAAGTCAGCCATTTGTCGAGTTTGCCGCAGGGGCAGCTGGATAAACAGCGACCAGCCAAAATGCTGGCGCGAATGGAAGCCGAAGGCTTTGGCAGTTGCAGTAATTACCGCGAATGTGAGCGCGTCTGTCCGAAACAAATCCGCACCGAAAATATCAGTTTAATGAATAAATTGTTATATCAAAGCTAAACGCTTATTCGGGTTTAACGAATTTTAAGGTCATCCGGTCACTTTCGCCGATTTTCCGATAGTTATCTTTTTCTGCGTCATCAATACGTAAAGTCGGCGGTAAGGTCCAGACACCATTGGGGTGATTGGCGGTATCATCCGGATTGGCATTGATTTCGGATTTATCAGCCAGTTCAAATCCGGCTTTCTCCGCCAGTTCAATCACCAGTTTTTCAGTTAAATAACCGGATTTTTTCATCGTGGCCAAATCCGTGCCGGGTTTGGCGCGATGATCGGTGATGCCGAGCACACCGCCCGGTTTTAATGCTTTAAACATGGCGGTGAAAGCATCATCAGCAAATTCGCCCTGTACCCAGTTATGGACATTACGAAACGTTAAAACGGCGTCGAGTGAGTTGTCATCAGCGATTTGCCAGTGACCGGGACCAAATTCAACCACTTCAACCTCGTCAAAACGCGCAGGGTCGGCTGTTAACCAATCGTTATAGTTTTTTCGAAGGTTTTGCCGCCAGTCTGGGCCCATATCAGCGGGAAAACCGGCAGCAATCAACCGGCCACCGCCTTGTTTCAGCCACGGTGCCAGAATTTCAGTGTACCAGCCTTTACCGGGCCAGATTTCAGCAACCTGCATATCTGACGTCAGACCAAAAAATTGCAGCGTTTCAG
>CAMPHB010000185.1 GCA_946885755.1 uncultured Methylophaga sp.
CACCCCAGGCCAGCGCCTTGATCGGTTCATCGAGTAATGGCGCCAGCCAGATCGCCGCGCCGATTAATGACAAATTCAGAAATACCGGGGTAAACGCCGGGATGGCAAATTTGCCGAAACTATTGAGAATAGCGCCGCCCAAAGCGGTTAGTGAGACAAACAGCAAATACGGAAAGGTAATCGCCAGTAACTGGCCGGCAAGTTGCAGTTTGGCCGGTTCGTCTAAAAATCCCGGCGCAAAAATCATGATAATGACGGGCGCCGCGATCACACCAATCAGTGTGATAAAAAACAACACACCAAATAAGGTGCCGGCCGTTGCTGCAATCAGGCTTTGCAGATCTTTGTCGCCCCGCTCCCGGTATTCGGCTAAAACCGGAATAAATGCCTGTGAAAAAGCGCCTTCAGCAAACAAACGTCGCAAAAAGTTAGGAATTTTAAAGGCGACAAAAAATACGTCAGCGCCAACGCCGGCACCAAAAAAGCGGGCAATGACAATGTCACGGACAAATCCCATGATCCGTGATAAAAACGTCATCAGACTGACCAAAAGCGTAGACTGAAACAGTTTTTCTTTCATGGGCATCCGCGAAATTTTACTGCCCAGCCAGGGTGATGAGGCTGATGCAAGACATAATCAAAAACATGCATTCTAAGCGTTTTCTGCTGATATATCTTGCTGTAGTTGCGATTTTATTATTGTTTTACCTGAGCCAGCAGGGCGATGCTGATGTGACCGCTAAGCCAATACCAGCAACCGCCGGTGCTTATCAGTTACAAGAGCCGCAGCGCTTACCGAATTTTTTATTACGTGATAATCAGCAAAATATTTTGACCAATGCTGATCTGCAAGGCCGTTGGCATTTTATGTATTTTTACGATGCTAGCTGCGCGCCGCAGTGTCAGGCGATTTGGCAGGTGTTGGCTAATTTGGCAGATCGTTATGCCGGCCAGCAACTGGGTTTTTGGATAATTGATGCGACGCCGCAACAACAACTATTGCGCGACCCCCCACGGCTGCCGGCCAATGTGCAGATAATTTACGATCCCAGTGGTGACAAGTCATTGTGGCAGTTTTTTACCAATGCGCATGGCGATGATTTTCTGTGGGCATCGCTTTTATTGGTGGATCCGGCGGGTGCCTGGCAGGCTGGCTTTAAAGCGCCGTTTACCTCTGATGCGCTGCAGCAGTTTTATCTGCAACTGCGTAAAGACTATGCTCGCGGCAATTAAACCGGGTTTTTCGCCAGCGCTTCGGTAAAGCTGTTTGCCAGTTGTTCCAGTGCACTGGTACGCCGGAAACTGGGCCGCCAGACCAGGCCGATCTCCCGCTGCGCCTGTTGTTCACCCTGCAGGGGCCGTAATTCGATGTCGGCATGGCGAACCATATCCGAGTTAATGGCCATTTGCGGGATCAGCGTGATGCCAAGCCCGCTGGCAACCATTTCAATCAGCGTATACAAGCTGGTGGCCTGGACACTTTTGCGCTGTGCAGAAACCGGTAACTGACAGGCGCTGAGCGCATGTTCGCGCATACAATGGCCTTCGGCGAGTAGCAATAATTCGCCAATAGGCAGCTGTTCGGGTTTAAGCTGTTCAAATCTGGCCAGTGGATGGGACTTGGGTAGTGCCACCCAGAAGGGCTCCTCGGCAAAACTGCGGCTGCTCAAATTGCGGGTGTTAAATGGAAAGGCCAAAACACCGACATCAATGGTGCCCGCTTCAATTTGATCCAGCAGTCGCTCAGACTGATCTTCGACCAGCAATACTTCCAGTTGCGGCAGGTTTTTCCGGACAGCAGGCAGCACACGGGGCAATAAAAACGGGCTAATGGTCGGGATCACGCCGATGCGAATACGTCCAGCCAGCGGATTGTTGGCAGAATGTGCCAAATCAACCAAATCGTCAGTCAGTGACAGTATTTGCCTGGCGCGGCGGGCAATTTCTTCGCCCATGGGCGTGGTCAGTACTTTGCGATTGGTTCGTTCCAGCAAGGCGGTTTCCAGCAGATCTTCCAGATCCTGAATGCCGGCACTGAGTGTCGATTGGGTGACAAAACATTTTTCGGCCGCTTTACCGAAATGTTTTTCTTCAACCACAGCGGTCAGGTATTGCAACTGGCGAAGTGTAGGAATACGCATAAATCGAAAAATCCAATCATTTAGCGGTTAATCATTTATTAGACATACGTTAGCACAAAACTTAAACTAACCCTATAAGTTGATTTAATCAGGAGTAATTATGCGTCAGTGGCAATGTGTTGTTTGTGGTTTTGTTTATGATGAAGCGCGCGGCCTCCCCGAAGATGGTATCCCGCCCGGCACATCATGGGATGATATTCCTGAAGATTGGGAATGCCCGGAATGTGGTGTCGGCAAGGGTGACTTTGAAATGATCGAAATTTAAATTCGGCTTAACTTTAAAACAACATCAGGCTCGATAATTAACTTTTTAGCCTTTTCTCCTCTCGCGAAATAAGCTAGTCATGCTTAGCCAATTACAAATTCACCAGTTTCGTAATTTACATAGTGTGACCAGTTCACCGGCGAAACAGGTCAATTTGTTACTGGGTGAAAACGGTGCCGGCAAAACCAGTGTTTTGGAAGCTATCCACTTGCTCGGTCTGGGGCGTTCATTTCGTACCCGACAATTAAAAAATATTGTTGAATACGAGCAAAACCATTGTCGGGTAGTTGGTAAAATTGCCGGCAGAATTCCCGTCGGTTTTCAGTACGATTTGCAGCAAGGTGTGCAGATTCGATTAAACAATGCGCCGTTGCAAAAACTCTCTGAGTTAGCCAGCCACCTGCCACTGCAATTTATTCCAGCAAATTGTCATGAGTTTTTTGAACTTGGACCAAGGTTCCGTCGCAAGCTGGTGGACTGGGGGTTGTTTCACGTGGAACAAACCTTTCTGTATCACTGGCAATCCTATAAAAAATGTTTACAGCAACGCAATGCTGGCATCAGACAACAAAAAACGGATCAGGAAATTCGTTTGTGGGATCCACACTTAGTTCGCCATGGTGAACAACTCAGCCAATTGCGGAAAAGTTATTTAACGCAGCTGCTGGAAAATTTCAAACCGATTTTCTGCCGGATCTGTCCGGAATTAGCAGAAACTGAATTTAAGCTACGCTACCTGTCCGGCTGGCCCAAAGATCAGACCATTGCGGATGTTTTACAACAGACTTTAGATCGGGATCGTGCGCTTGCTTACACCCGTGCCGGTGCGCATGCGGCAGACTGGTCGTTGAGAATGGATGGTGCGGATCCTGCCGAAGTTTTGTCACGTGGACAGCAAAAACTTTTTTACCTGGCGTTAAGCTTGGCACAGGTTGCGTTATTGATGGCGCTGCGGCAAACGCAAACTTTATTACTGATTGATGACTTAAGTTCAGAGTTGGATGATCAGCATCAGCAGTTGGTTCTGGCGGTATTGGCCGAAATGCCGGTGCAAAGCTTTATTTCCAGTACCAATATGCAGTTATCGAAACATTTACCCGTCGATGATTTACATGCAGTGTTTCACGTGAAACACGGAAATATCGCGCCGGTTACTACGCCTGTCGCCGAAGGCGGATACATAGTAGAATGATAGGTTAAACCACGCGTTGTACAGGAAGCGAAGATTTATGACCACGGACAATAACAATAGCTACGATTCCAGCAATATCAAAGTACTGAAAGGCCTCGATGCAGTCAGAAAACGTCCCGGCATGTATATCGGTGATACCGACGATGGCACCGGTTTGCATCATATGGTGTTTGAGGTTCTGGATAATGCGATTGATGAGTCACTGGCCGGTCACTGTACCGAGATTAATGTGCGTATTCACGCTGATGACTCGGTGTCGGTGGAAGACAATGGTCGTGGTATTCCTGTCGATATTCACGAAGAAGAAGGTGTGTCAGCTGCCGAAGTTATTATGACGGTACTGCACGCCGGCGGTAAGTTCGATGATAATTCTTACAAAGTCTCCGGTGGTCTGCATGGTGTGGGTGTGTCGGTGGTTAATGCCCTCTCGAAAAAATTAACCATGGAAATCCATCGCAATAACAC
>CAMPHB010000186.1 GCA_946885755.1 uncultured Methylophaga sp.
GCGACCAGTTCATTTTCCTGATAAGGCTTGCCGAGATAGTCATTAACGCCAATGCCCAATGCCCGCTGACGATGTTTTTCGCCGGTGCGCGAGGTGATCATAATAATTGGCAAATGCTGGAACTGCGGATCGTTACGGACAATCGAAGCAAACTCGAAACCGTCCATACGCGGCATTTCCACATCCAGCAGAATAATATCCGGCTGTTGTTCATAAAGCTGCGCCAGGGCTTCAACACCATCTTTGGCGGTCATGACGGTAAAGCCGAGACGGCTTAGCAAACTGCCGGAAGCTTTACGCATAGTGATCGAGTCGTCTACCACCATGGCAATAGGCGGCCGTTCGTCAGCTTGTTGTTGTAAAGTGATTTCTTCCGGTAATTCCGTACTGCCGACATGTTGTTGACGATGCACTTCAATCAAAGTCGGAATATCGAGGATCAGCACCACCCGGCCATCACCGAGAATAGTGGCACCATTAATGGCATTAATATGCGCCAGTTGTTTGCCCAGCGATTTGATGACAATTTCCCGGTTGCTGTTAATGGCATCGACCAATAAAGCTACCCGCACATGACCGCTGTGGAATAACAGCAGCGGCATCGGCTGGCGGGCATTATCCGGCAGATTCAGCGGCTCACCCAGTAGATGGCTGAGCGGCACAAATTCATATTCTTCATTATTAAATTGATACACCGGCCGGGCATCCGCCAGCAGTTCACGGATCTCACTGACAGACAGTCGTTCACCGGCTTTAACGGTCGGCAGCGGAATCGCGAATTGCTGCTGATTGGCAGTCACCAGCAAAGCCTGAATCAGCGACAGTGTGAGTGGCAGACGGATAAGGAAACTACTGCCCTGCCCGGCAGTGGATGCCATTGATAAACGACCTTTCAGGGCGCGGATTTCATTATTAACCACATCCATGCCAACACCGCGACCAGCCAGTTGGGAAATATTGTCAGCTGTACTGAATCCGGAGGTTAGGATCAACTGCATCAATGCCTCATCACTGGGCTGGTCACCCGGTGCGATGAGTTTCAGTGCCAGCGCTTTGTCACGGATTTTGTCGAGGTTAAAGCCCTGACCATCATCACGGATATTGAGGACAATTTCCGAACCTTCGCGCTGCAAATCAATATGCAATTGGCCACTGTCGGTCTTACCCTGTTGCTGACGCTGCGCCGGTGATTCAATACCGTGAGCAATGGCATTACGCAGAATATGTTCGATGGGTGCCACCAGCCGGTCCAGAATGGCTCTGTCCAATTCATGACTGGCGCCACTGACATGCAGCTTGGCTTGTTTGCTAACTTCGTTACAAGTTTGCCGGACGATACGTTCCAGCCGCGGCACAATATGGCTGAATGGCACCAGGCGGGTATGCATCAAACCATGTTGCAGGTCAGTGTTCAGGCGCGATTGCTGCAATAAAATGACATCCGTTTCACGCACCATTTGATCCATCGAATGACTGATATCGTTGAGATCGATAACACTTTCGGTGAGGCTGCGGGATAACTGCTGAATCGTTGAAAAGCGGTCCAGTTCCAGCGGATCAAAGTCAGCATGATGATCGGCGCTGCCATCTTCATAACGGAACAGGATCTGGGTTTCGGTCTCGATTTCCAGTTTGCGCAGCTGTTCGTGCAACCGGCTGACGGTTTCTTCCATTTCCCGCAATTGCTGGCGCAGCGCCTGATGTTGCTGGGTGACCCGGTCACGGGAAATACTAACCTCGCCGGCAAAGTTGCTCAGATAATCCAGTAAATCAGCTCTTACCCGAATTTGTTCCGATGGATTCAGCGATGGTGCACTGGGTTCAACCGGTAATACTGCTTCACTGTCGGGCTGAGTTTCTTCAATAACAAACTGTTCACCGCTGCTGAATGCGTTAATTTCCGCCAGCAGACTGTCATTCACCGTAATTGGCTGACGGGCAGCCAGCTGTTCCTGCATGATGCTCAGCTGATCCTGACTGCGTAACAGCAAATCAAAAAAGTCTTCGCTGGCTGATTGCTGCCCCTCACAAACCGGGATCACCAGCGTTTCAATCTGATGGGTTAAATCAGCAATGGCCGCGACACCGGTCAGGCGTGCGCCACCTTTTAAAGTATGTAAATCGCGCTGTAATTGCATGGCGGCGGCATCATGATCCGGCACTTGCTGCCAGAGTTTGATGGCTTCATTGCTGGAACTCAGTAACTCGGCGGCTTCTTCGGTAAAGGCCGCCAGCAGATCCGGATCGACTGCATCGTAATCATCTTCCGGCAATGATGAAATTTTGGGTGCAGTAATTGGATCTTCAGCAACGGCTATCTCCGTATCAGTTTGCGGATTTTCCAGTGTCGCCAGCGTACGGGCAATGTGTTCGCGCAGAGAGGCCAAATCAGCCATTGGCTTATGCTGGATCAAAGACTCAATCTGATTGTTGAGCATTTCATAAGCCTGTTCGAGCAGTTCACTGACCTGCGGATCGGCTGCCTGCGGATGCTGGATCAGGCCATCCAGTAACTGGTACAAAGCCGCCAGTGGCGGTAATTCTGACAGCCGGGCATTATCCGCCAGGGTATGAAGCGTGTCGTGCAGCGCTTGTTGTTGATGCACTTCACCATTCTGTTGCCATTCAGTGAGCTGGCGGCTGTAGCGATCCAGCAGGGCATCGGTTTCTTCCAGAAAACTGACCAGTTGTTCCGGATCCATCGCCGTGACTTGTTCGGTTTCAGTAGACACTTCGGGCTGTAAATTCTGAATCTGCTGATGCAGCAGACTGATATCAGGATCCGTCGTACCATCACTGATGGTTTCCACCAGTTGGCTGAGATTCTGGTAAATCTGCCGGAGCAATTGCACATCATCACTGTTCAGTTGCTGTTGTTGACGATGTAGCTCACGAAGCGCCTGATCCAACTCGGTGGCAATCAGCGCGACCGGTGTCACACCGGCAATATTGGCACAGCCTTTCAGTGAGTGGGCGGCGCTTAACGGTGGTTTATCAATACAATCGCCGACATGCAGATTGAGACCGCTTTCGGTCAGCGACAGCATATGCTGGCGGGCTTCACTGAGGAAAATGTCCAGCAACTCTGCATCTTCATCAGGTTCGTCGTCAGCAGTGGTCTGTTCAAGCTGATCGATATAACGATCCAGCGAGGGCATCTGCCGGGGCGGTTGGTCTGCGTCCGTTTCGGCTGCTTGTCGCTGCAAATATAAATCTACTGAAGTCAGTGATTTATTGGCGGGTGTGTTGGTAGTGCTGTCAGCTTGTTTCAGTAAATACCGGTCAACGGAGGTCAGCGGTTTTTCAGCCTCGTCTGATGCTGCTGGCATGACGGGTGTTTCAGTCTCCCCGGCGACTTCAATCGGTTCAGCAGCCGAGCCATTGCGCAAGGCGGTGGCTTCAGCCGACAACTGGCTGGCGGCTTGCGTTGTCTCCATATCACCGTGACTGAAACGGTTGACCAAATCGACAATCACCGGGGGCGCCTGCAGCAACAGCTGACTTAACGATTGCGCATCGACCGACAAACCTTCCAGCACGCGGTTGAGCAAATCTTCAACTGACCAGGCAAGCTCGCCCACCGTCAGGGCGCCAGCCATCCGGCCGCTGCCTTTCAGGGTATGAAAATGACGGCGAATGTCTTCCAGAACAGATCGGTCATTATCAGTCTGCCAGGCCGGAATAAGCTGGTGTAACTCAGCAAGCACCTCTTCGGCTTCTTCAAGAAAAACCCCTGCAATATCAGAGTCGATGCCTTCGGCAAAACCGGCTGAACCGGGCGCTGTTTGTAGTTGCTCACTGATATTGTCAGCAACAGACAGCGGATGCTGCCAGTCAGCGATCGGTGGGGTATCTGTTTCTGCAGGCGGCGGTGTATCGGCCATATCAACTTGCAGATCATATTCTGGCTCTGGCTCTGGCTCTGGCTCTGGCTCGATATCGTTATCAAAGCTGAAGTTAATGACTTGATCGTCATCATCAACCGGTGACCAGTCACTATCTTCATTTGTCAGCGATAATGAATTGGCTTCGGCTTCGGCTTCGGCTTCGGCT
>CAMPHB010000187.1 GCA_946885755.1 uncultured Methylophaga sp.
GGTCTGGATATCGAGCGCATGAGTCATGTTGTCAACTACGATATTCCTTACGATACCGAATCGTATGTGCATCGTATTGGCCGTACCGGTCGTGCCGGTCGTAAAGGTGAAGCCATTTTGTTTGTTTCACCGCGTGAAAAACGCATGCTCGGCGCCATTGAAAAAGCCACCCGCCAGACCATTGCCCGCATGCAATTACCGAGCACCGAAGATATTGCCGATCGTCGTGTGCTGCAATTTATGGAACAGCTAAGCGAAACCATCGAATCGCAGGATCTGGCATTTTTTGAAACCATGATTTCAAAGTATCAACAGGAACATGATGCGGATCCCACTGAAATTGCCGCAGCTTTAGCGTTTCTGGTGCAAAAAGACCGGCCGCTGAATCCGGTAAAACATGTCAGCGAACGCGCGCCACGCGAAGACCGGCCGCAAACTGAAAAACGTTTCCGGGAAGATCGCCCGCCACGCGGCGAAAAACGCGGCGATCCACGGCCACCACGCGCCCATCCGAAAGAAGCGGATATGGATACCTATCGGGTAGAAGTCGGCCGAGCTGATAATGTCGAGCCGCGTAATCTGGTTGGTGCGATTGCCAATGAAGCTGGCATCGAAAGTCAGTTTATCGGTCGTATCACCATCAATGAAGATCACAGTCTGATTGATCTGCCGCAAGGCATGCCGAAAGATATTTTTCAGCATCTGCGTAAAGTCTGGGTGGCCAACAAGCCGATGAATATGAGTCTGGCTGGTGAAGATGATATTGCGGCAAGTGCCTCACGGCGCAGTTTCAAAAAAGACCGGCCGCCAGCGCCCAAAGGTGATAAACGGCCGAAGAAATTCAAAAAAAGCTAAAACGCTTTAAGCCTCATAAAAAGTCACTGCCTGCAGTGACTTTTTTTTTCAGCGTGCCACAATAGCCGGCATGCTGAATATTATCTGGATCGCCTTTTTTCTGATCGCCTTTGCGGTGGCGCTATTTAAGCTGCTGGTGCTGGGCGATACCGAAATATTCAGCCAGATGATGCAGGCGCTGTTTGCGCTGTCGAAAACCGCCTTTGAAATCGCCCTCGGCCTGACCGGTATTCTGGCGTTATGGCTGGGTATTATGAAAATTGGCGAGCGCAGTGGTTTTATCGAATGGCTGACCCGTGGCCTGACCCCGTTATTTGTCCGCTTAATGCCTGAAGTACCACGCAATCATCCGGCGCTGGGCGCGATGGTGATGAATATTTCTGCCAATGCACTGGGCCTTGATAATGCGGCCACACCGCTCGGCATTAAAGCGATGCAAGAGTTACAAAAACTCAATCCATTTAAAGATACCGCCAGTAATGCGCAGATTCTATTTCTGGTTATCAATACCTCGGCGGTGACCTTGTTTCCGGTGACGATATTTACCTACCGGGCGCAAATGGGCGCAGCTAATCCTACCGATGTGTTTATTCCTATCCTGATTGCCACCTATTGTTCGACATTAATCGGTCTGATTACCGTCGCTGCGGTGCAAAAAATCAATCTGCTCGACAAAGTGGTGCTGGCCTATATCGGTGGCATCAGTGCCGTGGTGTTTGGCCTGCTCGCCTATTTTGCCAGCCTTAGTCAGGCGCAAATGCTGGTGCAATCTGCGATCATCAGCAATATCGTTATTTTTTCACTGGTGATTGCGTTTATTGTTGCTGCTGTCTGGCAAAAAGTGAATGCCTATGAAGCCTTTATCGAAGGTGCCAAAGAAGGCTTTAACACCGCGGTGATGATTATCCCGTATCTGGTCGCTATGCTGGTGGCGATTGGGGTTTTCCGGGCCAGTGGTGCACTGGATTTACTGGCCGATGGCGTTCGTGCCACAGTACTGTTTTTTGGTTTTGATGATCGGTTTGTTGATGCGCTGCCCACTGCGTTGATGAAACCATTCAGCGGCAGCGGCGCCCGCGCCATGATGATTGATACCATGGAAGTGCATGGTGCAGATTCATTTGCCGGCCGTTTATCATCCATTGTTCAGGGCAGTACCGAAACGACGTTTTATGTACTGGCCGTCTATTTCGGTGCGGTGGGGATTCAAAAGGTCCGGCACGCCGTCAGTTGTGGTCTGGCGGCCGATATTGCCGGTATTACTGCCGCGATTTTTGTCGCTTACTGGTTCTTTGGCTAATAACTTTTCTGGCGCGTAAACCCTTCAGCGGTTTACCTTAAAAATAAATCATCACCTTTTCTCCATTTCTGCTACATTTTATCGCCCTTTCAGGGACTTAGCGTTGTCACCAACCTGATGACGAGCCATTAAGCTGATGGAGAAATTGCGCATTGAACGCCCCGCTGTTTATAGATCCGGCACTGCTGGATCAGATTGCAGACCAACTTGCTGAAAGTGGTTATTGCGTATTGCCGCAAATATTACCGTTGCCGCTGAATCACGACTTGTATCGCCGGGTCACGCGGCTGGATGATCATAATGATTTAACACTGGCCGGCATTGGCCGTGAGCAGGATTTTCAGGTGAATACCCAAATCCGCAAAGACGAAACCCGTTGGCTCAGTGATGCTCATCCCATCGATACGGCTTTTCTGGCGGCGATGTCAGCATTTCGTCTGGCAATCAATGAGCGGCTGTTTCTGGGCTTGTTTGACTATGAAGCGCATTACGCACATTACGGCCCCGGCGCGTTTTACAAACGTCATGTTGATGCCTTTAAAGGCCAGTCCAGCCGTATTCTAACCACCGTGTTGTACTTAAATCCTGATTGGCATGCAGAAGACGGCGGCCAGTTGGTGATTTATCAGCCGGACAGTGATGCTATAGTGACCACAGTGGAGCCGGAACTGGGGACCTTTGTGGTGTTTTTAAGCGATCAATTCCCGCATGAAGTTTTGCCTTGTAAACAGGATCGCTACAGTATTGCCGGCTGGTTCCGCACCCATGATCCCATGCAGGCACCTTTGATTTAAATGGCAAAGCCTGACTGGCAAATTCTTGAACTCGGTCATCCGCTGCTGCGCGAACAGGCTAAACCGGTCAGTCATATTGAATCTGCCGAAACCCAGCAACTGCTCGACGATTTACTGGCCTTTGTGGCCCAAAAACAAGGCATGGGCATTGCCGCGCCGCAGGTCGGTATCAGCAAGCAGATTTTTATTATGTGCAGCCATCCCAATCAGCGTTATCCCAATGCACCGGAAATGCCGCCGACCTGTGTGATAAACCCTGAAATTATCAGTATGGCTGGCCTGACCGAAAAAGACTGGGAAGGCTGTTTAAGCATTCCTGGCCTGCGGGCACTGGTGCCAAGAGCTGAAACCGTTGAGGTGCGTTATTTCACCCGCGACGGTAAGCAAGTCGAAACCACTTATCATGGTTTTTTGGCACGACTGTTTCAGCATGAATTTGATCATCTGCAGGGCCGGCTGTTTATCGATCATGCCGAATCCACAATGGATATCATGACCGAAAAACAATGGCGCAAGGCCATTCTCGGCGAGGACTGAATTTTTACAGGAGGTTTGAATGGCGCAGCAGTTTCCGGCATTAACGGATCGTTTAATCGATTTTATCCGCACTCAGCATTTGTTTTTTGTTGGCACTGCCACCGCTGACAGCCGCGTCAATATTTCCCCGAAAGGCATGGATTCGCTGCGCATTATCAATACCAATCGGATGATGTGGCTCAACGTCACCGGCAGTGGCAACGAAACCGCTGCCCATGTGCAGCAAAATCCACGCATGACTATTATGTTTGCTGCATTTACCGGCAAGCCAATGATTCTCAGACTGTATGGCAAAGCACGTGCCGTGCATCACAACGATACCGAATGGGCAACGCTGTATCCACTGTTTGATCCGCTGCCCGGTGCACGGCAGATTTTTATTGTCGATATTGATCTGGTGCAGACTTCCTGCGGTATAGGCGTGCCGTTATTTGATTATGCCGGCGATCGTAAAGCGCTTAATAGCTGGGCTGAAAAACAAGGTGATGTGGGGATTCGTGAATACTGGCGACAGAAAAACCAGCAGAGTATTGATGGAATTGAAACGGCGATTGTTAAGAAAAA
>CAMPHB010000188.1 GCA_946885755.1 uncultured Methylophaga sp.
GGTAATCAGGCCCATTACAAAATAACCAAAGGCCAAACCTGCAAGGCAAATGGTCAAGGTCCGTTTACGACCCAGCTTGTCGCTGAAATAACCACCGGTCGGCCGTGACACCAGATTCATAAAGGCAAAACCTGAGGCCAGCAAACCCGCCTGTACCGGACTGATATTAAAGGTATCGCTGAAAAACAGTGGCAGCATCGACACCACGGCAAGTTCTGAACCGAAGGTGGCCAGATAGGCCAGATTCAGCACCGCCACTTGCTTGAATTTGTACTGATGAATCGCCGGTACCGGTTTTTCAAAGATGCCTTTGTTAACCTGCCAGATGTGATACACCTGATAGGCGAATAACAACAGCAATCCACCATAAATTACGTTTGCCACGGTGGCGGACAGCAGGCTGACCCCGGCCGGTGATAATTTCCAGGCAAGTAATGCCAAAGCTGCATACAGCGGGATACTCATGACGATATACAAAAAGAAATCAAACTTGCTGGTGACTTCCATGGCACCGGACTTTTTTGGCTTGAAATAGGTGGAGCCTTTGGGCGTATCAGAAACGCTGTTGTAATAAATAAACGCATAAACCAATGCCATGGCACCGGTTGTGGCAATGGCATAACGCCAGCCATGTTCACCACCAAATATTAATGCCAGTGTCGGCAGCGACATCGCCGCAGCCGCTGAACCAAAGTTACCCCAGCCGCCGTAAATGCCTTCCGCGAGCCCCACCTGTTTGGCCGGAAACCATTCTGAAATCATGCGGATCCCGATAACAAAACCGGCACCGACAAAACCGAGCAGAAAGCGCGCCAGCGCCATTTGTTCAAAACTATCGGCGATAGCAAAAAAGAAACACAGCATGCTGGAGATACCGAGCAGCATGGTGTACATGATTTTCGGGCCATATTTATCGACCAGCATACCGACCACAATGCGTGCCGGAATGGTGAGCGCCACGTTAAGAATCAGCAGCGTTTTTAATTGCTGATCGGTGAGCCCGAGGGCTTCACGGATTGAGACCAGCAACGGCGCATGGTTAAACCAGACGACAAAACTGATAAAAAAGGCGATCCAGGTCAGATGTAGAATGCGGCTGTTGCCGCTGAAGGACAAAAGATTAAGTTTTGAAGCAGACATGGTTCTCTCTTAGAACAGGTTTACCAACATCGGTAAGCCCGTTAAAGCCGGAATCATGCCAATTTATAAGCTCTTGATTTTATTAAAAACCCGAGCCGTTAAAAGGTATTTAATGCACTTGTTTAAAGCAGTTGTGCGGTTATCGCACCATCATGATGCACTGCCTCAGGCGGCAAAAGCCACGGCATTTTTACCGGACTGTTTCACCTGATACATGGCTTTATCGGCCGCCCGTAACAGGGCTTCAATATCCCGGCCATCTTGTGGATAACAAGCAATGCCAATACTGGCACCAATCTGACAAGCGTGGCCTTCAATCAGGATAGTTTGTGATAAAGCGCGGATGATTTTATCGCCGACCAGTTGAATATGCGCCTGCTGAGGTGTGTTTTGTAATAACACCACAAACTCATCACCGCCGAGCCGGAAAACACTGTCAGCAGCCCGCAGACTGCACGCCATGCGTTTAGTCACCTCACGCAATAAGGCATCACCAATATGGTGACCAAAATCATCATTAATCGCTTTAAAATCATCCAAATCAATGAACATAAAGGCCACGGATTGATTTAAACGGCGCGCCTCGTGCAGCGCCTGTTCAGCGCGCAGATTAAATTGTGAACGGTTGGGCAGCCCCGTCAGGCTGTCATGATGCGCCAGTTCGGTCAGTGCTTTTTCCAGTTGTTTACGATCCGAAATATCGCGGATATCGGCGCTCAGCTCGCTGCTGCGGCCATCTTCACTGCGGGTGATTTGCAATAACATTTCGGCGTCAATCAACTGCCCGTCGGCGCGGTTCAGCTGCACTTCGCAGCGTGAATACGGCAGCGGTTTATGGCGTTTGGTCAAAAGCAGCAAATGCGCTACCTGCGCGGCTGATTTTTCACAGAACAAACGTTCGAAATGCTGGCCGAGATAATAAGCCTCATCCTGCTGCAACAGATGTTTGACCGAGGCGCTGATAAAGGTGATTTTGCCACTGCCGGCATCGATGCCCAGCACAATATCTGAGCTTTTTTCGGTTAACTTGCCAAAATATTGCTCACGGCGGATCAGCCGGTGAATTGCCAGCGCAAAAGACAGCAGAATCAGCATCACCACAATAGTCTGCAACCCCCCCAACAAATAAGTACGTTGTTTGGCCTGTTTTTCCAGCTGATTGGTCAGCGTGTTCATCAGCGCCAGCAGCTGTAAATTATCGGCCGCCATACGATTGATTAACTGACTGATGACTGCCGGCTGCTGCGTGATCTTTAATAAGTCATCGCGCAGTGGCTGCCATAAGCTGATTGCCGCTGTTAAGGTCTGGCGCACCGACGTTTGCTGCTCTGGCTGAATGGTAATGACATGCTGATCGGCTGTTTGGGTCTGGCCGCCCAGATAAAAAGCATTCAACGTGGTATCAAATAAAACGACAGCGGTTTTTAATTCCTGATAAGCCGCCCGTCTGTCCGCACCCGTTTGTTGCTGGTAATGGATCAGCAGCAGTGCTTTGCTCATTTGCTGTGACAACATCCGTTGCCGGCCGGCAATATTGATATGCACCGATGACGCTTCAAGCTGCGCAGAAATCACATAGTTCATGGTCAGCAGTGTGATATCCAGAATCACCACTAGGCCAAGTGGCAGCAAAAAATGCCGGTACTTACGCAAAATCTCGAAAAGACTGTCCTGTATCCCTGTCATCTGTTTGTCTGCCCTGGGCTCAACTATCGTCCTGCCAGTCAAGGTCACAGCAAAACACAAACAACTTGTTGTCTATGACCACAGTCTGCGACACGGTGATACACATTCTGGAATCGGCTACCGACAGATACGGCCGGCTGATTTGCATTTGCCCGGGATGTTCAATGGCACGAAAGTGGTAATGTTTGTGCGACCAGTTGGCATTGTCGCCGGACAACAACGGCATAAAGCGTATGTCCATCTGCTGCTGATAATGCGGTGAGTAGACATTCCGGGCCATCTGGTAGCCGGCTTCATCCAGCAGATAACAACGCACTGCACGGCGATCCTGAAACAGCAGATTACTGCTGATATCAAAGGCATTGCTGATAGCAAAATGGTTGATCGCCTGCCGGAACAGGGTTTCAATTTTTTTGAAATCCAGATTCAGCCGGTGGCTGTTTTTAAAGCGCTGTGACTGTTGATTTTTCAGTAACGCATCAATGGTGTCGACAAAATGATTATCGAGTTGAATCGCCGGCTGCGGTTTGCCGAAATAATAGCCCTGCACCATATCGGCATTGGCGGCAATGGCGACCAATGCTTCACGTTCGGTTTCAACGCCTTCAATCACTACCAGACTGCCGGCTTCATGGATCAGCGACACAATACCGGTGAGGATCCGCTCTACCCGGCTCGACTGCCCGGCGCCATGGATAAGACTACGGTCAATTTTGACAATGTCCGGTGCCAGTTCCCAGATCCGGTCAAAGTTGGAGTGGCCCGCGCCAAAATCATCAATGGCAATCAGACAGCCCATTTGCCGGAAGTGGCTGATGAGATTTTTTAAATACTGGCGATCCTGAATTTCGCTTTCCAGAATCTCAATAACGATCCGTTGAGCTGGCAAGCCGGTCTGACTGAACAAGGTCTGCATAAAACCGGCATCCGGCCGCTGTTCAACCAGACATTGTGAGTTCAGATTCAAAAACAGCCAGGCTTCACCATTGGGCTGACGGCTGAAATTATGCATATGCAGCCGCCGGCATAACCGATCCAGCGCCAAATTCGCCTGACTGTTTTCGGGGATCGCCAGCAGTGCCGGCGGCGGCAAGCTGGTGCCCTGCCGGTCCTGCGCGCGAATCAGTCCTTCAAAACCAACCGGCCGGCGATGCGAAATACTGAAAATTGGCTGAAAATGACTATTTAAAGTCAGCTGCCGGTAATCTGCCGATACATAC
>CAMPHB010000189.1 GCA_946885755.1 uncultured Methylophaga sp.
GGACCAAATAATCGGCCAGATCGGTGGCGGTCGCATAACCTTTTAACGCCGCCTGACGCATATTGGCTTTTTTGACGGTGATAACGCTCATCATATCGGCATAAACGCGCAGCGAACCGAGCAGTGTGTCGATAGTGTCAAACAGTGGTTCTTTGTCTTCCTGATTGTCTTTGTTATAGGCAAGCGGCTGGTTTTTCATCAACGTCAGCAGGTTAAATAAATTGCCGTAAACCCGGCTGGTTTTGCCGCGAATCAACTCTGGCACATCGGGATTTTTCTTTTGCGGCATGATTGATGAGCCGGTACAAAAGGCGTCACCGAGATCAACAAAATCAAACTGCGCCGACGACCAGATGATCAGTTCTTCGGAAAACCGTGATAAATGCATCATTAATAGTGAGGCAAAACTGTTGAACTCAATGGCAAAATCCCGATCACTGACGGCATCCAGCGAATTCGCGCAAATGCGTTCAAAGCCTAACAATTCAGCGGTATATTCGCGGTCAATCGGGAAGGTGGTGCCGGCCAGCGCCGCGGCGCCCAAAGGCAGGCTGTTAACCCGTTTGGCACAATCATCGAGGCGTTCCAGATCGCGGCGCAGCATTTCATACCAGGCCAGCATATGATGACCAAAAGTGACCGGCTGGGCGGTTTGCAGGTGGGTAAAGCCGGGCAGAATGGTGTCGGCTTCACGTTCAGCAACATCGACTAACGCCGTTTGCAGGCGCAACAATTCGTTGCGGATCGGTACCAGCATATCGCGTAAGTAAAGCCGGACATCGGTGGCCACCTGATCATTACGCGAACGGCCGGTATGCAGTTTCTTGCCGGTTTCACCAATCAACTGAATCAGTCGCGCCTCGATATTCATATGCACGTCTTCCTGGGCGATCGACCAGTTGAAATTGTCGTTATCAATTTCCTGCTCGATCTGTTGCAGGCCATTAATGATTTGATCCCGCTCGTTTTGCGTCAGTACACCGACTTTGGTAAGCATGGTCGCATGGGCGATCGAGCCCTGAATATCCTGCCGGTACATGCGCTGGTCAAACATCACCGAGGCGGTAAACTCCTCGACAAATTTATTGGTTGGCTGGGTAAGACGGGCGGAAGACAGTTTTTTATCGGATGCGGACATATCGCGGCCTGTAAAGTCGGAGCAAAGTAGCGCGCATTATAACGCGGCTGTCGTGGCACAGCAGCCGTAAATGCTAGAATGACGTTTTTCGTTGTCCCCAAGACAGGAATCCGGTTTTATGAAAGACGCCCTCGTGCGTATCGCCACCCGCCGCAGCCCGCTGGCACTCTGGCAGGCAGAGTTTGTCCGTGATGAATTGCTGAAATTACACCCGCATCTGACCATTGAGCTGGTCAAAATCAAAACCAAAGGCGACAAAATTCTCGATACGCCACTGGCCAAAGTCGGTGGTAAAGGGCTGTTTGTTAAAGAGCTGGAAGTGGCTATGCTCAACGGTGAAGCCGATATTGCCGTGCATTCAATGAAAGATGTGCCGGTGGATTTTCCCGAGGGACTGCATTTACCGGTGATTTGTGAGCGGCATGATCCATTTGATGCGTTTGTTTCCAATGATTTCGCCAATGTCGATGATTTGCCGCAGGCCGCGCGGGTTGGCACCTCGAGCTTGCGCCGTGAATGTCAGCTGCGCCATTACCGGCCGGATCTGCAGATCTTGCCGTTGCGCGGTAATGTGAATACCCGGCTGGCCAAGCTCGATGCCGGCGAGTTTGACGCGATTATTCTGGCCAAAGCCGGCCTGGAACGCCTGCAATTTGATGACCGCATTCGCAGTGCCTTATCAGCCGAGCAAAGCCTGCCGGCGATTGGTCAGGGTGCCTTAGGGATTGAAACGCGTCTGGATGATGCGGCACTGAATGCACTGATTGCGCCGCTTAACTGCAGTCATACCAGCACCACCGTCAAAGCCGAGCGGGCGCTGAACCGCCGTTTGCAGGGCGGTTGTCAGGTGCCGATTGGCGGTTATGCGATTCTGGAAAACAACGAAATCTGGCTGCGCGGACTGGTAGGCCGGCCGGATGGCAGCGAAATGTTGTTTGATGAAATTCGCGGCCCGGCAGTCGATGCCGAACAGTTAGGTCTGACCGTCGCTGAGAAACTGCTGCGCCGTGGTGCTGACAAAATTCTTGCTGATGTTTATGGTCGTTAATCAGGCTTTGCGGGGGCTGAAAGTACTGGTCACCCGGCCGGCAGCACAAACGGAAAAGCTGGTATCCCTGTTAACGCAGCAACAGGCAGAACCTGTGATCTTCCCGCTGATTGAAATCAAAGCCATTGATGCCGGCAGCTGGCCGATTATTGATTGGCGCAAAGTAGACTGGCTGATTTTTGTCAGCCGTAATGCGGTGCAACACTTCTGCGCTGGTTTGCCGAAAAAATTACCGGCACGTTTGCAATGTGCTGCGGTGGGTAATGGCACCGCGCAGGCAATGCATGAACAAGGATTAACGGTCAGTCTGCAGCCGGAAAAATCCAACGGAAGTGAGGGTTTACTCGCTTTGCCGGATATGCAGCAGTTGCAGGATAAAAAAATTGTCATTGTTCGCGGCCAGGGCGGCCGGGAGTTGCTGGCCGATACCCTGCAAGCCAGAGGTGCTAAAATTCGTTATATTGAGGTGTATCGCCGGCAATTACCCAAGGTCAGTAATGAACAAAAAACCGCCGCTTTACAAGCCGATATTTTATTGGCGACCAGTGTGCAAAGCGTGACCAATTTGCTGGCAATATTTGCCGAAAACACACGGCAGATCCTCAGCAAACCGCTGGTGGTGGTCAGTGAGCGGATCCGGCAGTATGCGCAGGCGCAGGGCTTTAGTAAGGTGGTTGTAACCGACACGGCCAGTGATGAGGCGATAATGCAGCGATTGACTGAAATAGGAGCTGAGCATGGATAACAACAGCCCATCCGCTGAACAAAAATCAGCAGCGGCCAAAGCTAAAACCAAAACCAACTGGCCGAAGTTGCGGCGTAATGGCTTATGGCTGCTGCTGTTTTTAGTGTTATTGGTGCCGGCAGCATTGGCCTTGTGGTGGAATTATCAGCAGCAGCAAAAACTCGATCTGATGAATGAACAATTCACTGTTCTGGACAGCATTCAGACTGATATTAATGCTTTGCAGCGGGCGCAGCAACGCAGTGAAAACGCGCTGCAACAGCTCACTGATTTGCAGCAAAAACAAGGGCTGGCAATTGCCGACTTGCAGCAGCGCGAGCCATTGAGCAACAAAGAAATCCGTCTGCGTTGGGCACTGAAAGAAGCCGATTATCTGCTGCAGCTGGCCAATCAGCGGGCTACATTAGCCAAAGATGCCGAAGGTGCACGGCAGGCCTTGCAACTGGCCGATGAAAAAATACGTGATTTAAATGACTATCGCCTGCAGCCTTTACGGCAATTGATCGCCGATGAGCAACTTGCGCTGGATGCAGTGACGGAGGCAGATATTGGGGGTATCGCCGCGGATCTGCAAAGTGCGATTGCTGCGATTGACACGCTGCGGGTCATCAAAGGGCCTAAACAATTCAGTCCGGATCCGATGGCTGATACCGGCGCCGATCTGACCACCACCGCTGGCTGGCAAAACACGGTCAGTGATATCTGGCAGCAAATTCGCTCATTGGTAGTGATTCGCCAACAGGAAGATGCGCCGCAGGCAGTATTGATCCCAGAACAGCGTTATTTTTTGTATCAGAATCTGCGTTTAAAGTTGGAAACCGCCCGTTTTGCGTTGCTTTCCGGAAAACAGAGCATTTACGACAGCAGTTTACAAACCAGCATCGACTGGTTACAGCGCTACTTTGTCGGCGAACAGCGTGATGCCTTGTTAGCCAGTCTGAAAACCATGCAGGCCGAACAAATTGACGTCACATTACCGGATATCAGTGGCTCATTGCGCTGGTTGCAGGATTTTGAACCATGAAGCTGCTGCTGATACTGATCATCGCGCTGGCGCTGGGCGGACTGCTGATCTGGGTTGCTGATCTGCAA
>CAMPHB010000190.1 GCA_946885755.1 uncultured Methylophaga sp.
ACCGACCCAACATAAGGAACAAAACAATGGAAAACAGCATTAAACAATTCTTAACCGCCCTGCATGGTGCAATGGCTGATAAAGAGCATTTCCGTCTGGATATTACCCGTAATGGCGATTCGCTGGACATTATCGCCCTGCCGCTTTTGAGTGACGATGAGAGCAAAGTGCCGGAAGCTGCCAAACAAATCCGCAGCGCCCTCTCTATGCCGCTGGCGATGCGCAACATGGATATGGATGAACTGAGTGCAGAATTTGGTCAGCGCCTGTCAGGTTACGGCCAAGCCCGACAGCAAGTCGGTGACGCTTATTCAGAACTTCTGGTATCACTGCAAGATGCAACTGCCGCCGCCAAAAATGCCAAGTCAAAGGCAGACAAAAAAGGCAAAAGCACCGACAAGCCCACGGCCACCGAGCAAATCAATGTGACCGCCGAGCCGCCAGCACAAGAAGCGACTGCTGAAACAAGCCCTACCGAAGCGCACCCATCGGCTGAAAACGCAGAGAAAGCCCCTGCCAACCTGTTTGATTACTAATTAGGAGCCTGTCATGTCTAAAGCAAAAAATCTCGTTCGCGTTTTCCGTAGTGGTTCAGTGCAACTGCCTGACCCTGACCCAAGCATGAAGCCGGAACAGGTCAGAGAACTGTACGCCGCCAACCATACCCACCTTGCTAACGCTGTCGTAGAAGGACCGACAACAGAGGGTGATTATCTGGTGTATGAGTTCAAACCAGCCCCTGTTAAAACCAAAGGGTAAGGATTGCAATATGAAAGCAACGCTCGAAGAATTGAAAGCCTTTGCCGACAACCTGATGGCGGTATGTAACCACCAAGTCAGCAAAAGCAGACCCCTTTCAAACATCAATGTAGATGTCGTGGCCAAGCAGTTTCTGTATCAACAGTCTCAGAATAAGAAACGACCACAATCCTAGTTCTCTCGGCCTGCTCCCCTCGGCAGGTTTTGACCGGCTTAACCGCCGGTCTTTTTTTGCCTGTCAGGTGCGCCGATCACAAGTCGTGATCTAATGGAAATAACCCTGCAACCACCAGCAAAAGGAGACAAATATGGATGCTGAAAAACAAGCCTTACTCACGACACTTTCTGAGTGGTCGAAGCTGAGTAATGCAAACGGCAACGAGTTGACCACAGAATTTAAATTCACCCCCGAAGCTGACCGTCTGCACAATATCGTTACGGCTAATCGCGGTAAGGCGCAGCCACTTCCAAGCACGATTCTGCTGCCGGTGTGAGGTCTGCCATGATTGCTTTGCCTAGATTCGATATAAACGTACTGGAACAGACCCACAGCCTGTTACAAGCCGATTTAGCGTTTAGTGACGCTGAGAAATGGATAACCGGCGAAATTGGTCTTTTTCTGGATGGCGTTAATGCCCTGAACCACTCGCAGCTTGCCAAAGATATTCAGTCGCTCAGTCGCGGTGGTATCAATGACACCTTTGAGCGCGGCCTCAACGATTGGGCGAAAACCCTTAACCAGTTCGATGAAGATCAAAACAACACCCTCACCCTGTCACTCGGTATCGAGACAGATTATGAGGACACCCGCCAGCAGCGGATTCGCCTGCTTGTTGAAGCAGATTCCTACGCCTACGACATAAAACCGTTTGAATACCTGTCCATGAAAGATCGCAATGTACTGGTGAAGTGCATTGCCGAAATCCGCGCCATTTTTCTTTATTGCCCGAATGTCACCGACATGGCTGACTTTGCCGGTTACCGGCTGGAAATCTTTGAAGAGTTTGCCGAATGGCTGCCAGATGACATTAAAGCCAAAGGGATTGAGGCTATCCGTGACTACTATGAAGCCCATCAGGATGACTTTGAAATGCTGGATTTTTACGATCCAGACGAACTAATGTTCGATTATGAAGAATTTATCACCCCACTACCCAAATGGGTTGAAGAACTCAATAACGGCAAGGGAAACGAAGACCCATTTAAAGCTCTATCCCGATTAAAAGCACTGCGAAGCAAAACCAAACATCCTGAAATCATTGGCCTGCTTAATGACACTATTGAGTCTATCACCGACTTTCTACGCCATTTTCCAGACCTAAAGTCCTGGGTGGACTTTCAGTTTGCCAGCAGTGTGTTACATGCCGGTATGGAAACCGATAATCCTGAGATTGAACTTGCCTACATGATGTCTTGGGGAACAACTGGCTTTTGGTGGTCGATTCAGAGCGATATTTTCAACAGCATGATGGAAGCCGGTGAAACAGCATCCTTTTACGCTTGGGCAGATGCTGAAAATGCCGATGCAGCCAAGAAGTGTGCCGAACGTATTTATCGCGGAGCAGCACTGCTCACCAAAATGACGGAAATTGCCCACAATATCGAGCAGAACTTGCCTAAATCCAAAGCTATGGATAATAGAGGTTAAGGAGAACATAACGATGACACAACAAGCCATTACCACACACAAAGCACTCTTATTTCACACCATTTCGCTGAAACAGCTCGATGCGCTGCAAGAACCCTACAGCCATCAACCTGACAAAAGCGGGATCTCGCTTACCGTGCATGATGTGAAGCAATCACCGTCAGGCTCGGTTATCGGTGCAGGCCGACTGCTCAGTGAAGCCGATAAACAGGAACTGCGTGATTACCTTAACGGCGAAGATGGCATCAAAGGCGAGTGGTTGCCTAAGAATCTGATGCTTATCAACTGTCAGAAAATGGTCTGGTATGTACCGTCCAAGATTCGCACCATGCACATCAAAGCCGGTGACAAAACACTCCACCTGAAAATTAAATGGCCATCACTGGTGTTTTGCGCCGACAGTCATGGCCGGTTAAAAATTGCGGCCTATGCCGGTACTGGCCGTCCTAATCTCACCCAACCCTTGTATCATGCCCCGCTTTGGAATATCTACGGCGATACCCGTCTGTGTGCTGGTGGCGCTGAAACCACCAATATCATTGCCGTGTCTTCGATGAAGATTTGGGAAGATGCGGTGTTTGAAACGGTATTCACACACTCCAATCATGACCGAGTGTTGCCCGATACCAAAGCAGGTAAGCAACGTGCCTATCTGACATTTATTAAGAATAAAGCTAAGTCAGGTGCAGCATTTCGAGCCAGTGATATGTCGCCATTGAAAAAGACATTAGAGCGATGGGCTTCATAGGGTGGATTCATGCAAGGTAATTAAACAGTATCTGTTTTACAATCATTGAAAAGTGACTGCGAGGATATCTCGATGGTAGGTAATGATTTCGGTGGCATGATTCATAAAATAAATGACATCACGGCCATCAATACCACACCAAGTGATTCATTGATCTTGAATGCTTTGTTGGTGTGCCTTATGGTCATATTGATGCTGACAAGTATCTATAAGCTTCGAGGGGGTAATTTCTTGCAAGGACTGGGCTTATCTGCGGTTGCTGTAGCCTCAATGATGTCAGTACTTGCCTTGCCTTTCGGGATATACCTGATACTCAAAATCTTTGGTGGATCTGTTGATCAATAATGGATTGCAGTCTAAAAAGGACACTTAAATGAACACTAAATCACTCTCAGTTCTTCTTGGCCTATTACCAATTGTCACCGTCATATCTTTAATCATCGGCTTTCTCCCCGCCAGCGGCGCTGTATTGGTATTGGGTATCGCTTTACCGTCACTTATTTCGACGTTTATCTATATAAAACACAAACGCCTACAACAAGTAGAAATTTAGAGGATAAATATGCTCTATAAGGGCTTGCGTAAACAAAAACAGGGGTTAGTCTCAAAGTATAAATACTAAAAGAGCTTCGCCTTGTCATGATAACTCCCACCCCGCCAGTTTTTTCATTTTCACTCCGACACTATGCAGGACATAACGTCCTATGCATTACCGATGATTTCGATGAATCATCGCCCAGCATCACCGTGACCAATACGGCTGAGTATGTCCTCAAAGACATCGCCAAGCAGATTGGCCAGTTACCTGAACTGATTGTGTATCGTGATACGCAAGGC
>CAMPHB010000191.1 GCA_946885755.1 uncultured Methylophaga sp.
GTTAATGAAAGCGCTGCAAAATACCGACAAACGGCTGGCAGATAACAAACCGGTTACGCCGGCATTTTTATTCGCGGCTCTGTTATGGGAACCACTGCGTCAGCGCTGGCAACAACTGAGTCAGCAAATGCCGGAGATTCCCGCGATGCAACGGGCCGCCGGAGAAGTTCTGTCTGAACAAATCCAGACAGTGGCAATCCCCAAACGCTTTAGTCTGGTCACCCGTGATATCTGGACTTTGCAGCCCCGGCTGACGCGCAGGCAGGGTAAACGGGCTTTTGCTTTATTACTGCATCCCAAATTCCGCGCAGGTTATGATTTTCTGGCATTACGTGCCGAGGCCGGCGAACCGTTACAGGAATTAACTGACTGGTGGACACAATTCCAGCAAGCATCGGCCACTGAACAAGCGGAAATGGTCAACGCGCTTGGTAAAAATGATGGTGAGCCCAAGCGCCGGCCGCGACGTCGCCGGCGTCGTAAACCGGCCGCCAAACGGGAAGATTGATGCTGGCGTATATCGGTCTTGGCAGCAATCTGGAAATGCCTGCGGAGCAGATAAAAAGTGCGTTAGTAGATCTAAATGCGCTGCCAGAGACTGCATTACGTAAAACGTCATCCTTATACAGCAGTCCGCCAATGGGGCCGCAGGATCAACCTGATTACATCAATGCTGTCGCCTTGCTGGAAACTGCACTGAAGCCGCATGATTTGCTGGATCAGCTGCAAAAAATTGAACAACAGCATGGCCGCCTGCGTAAACGCCACTGGGGAGAGCGGACGCTGGATTTGGATATCTTGCTCTATGATGTGCAAATGATAGAAGATGAACGCCTTAGTGTGCCGCATCCGGGCCTAACGCAGCGCGCATTTGTAATTTATCCGCTGCTGGAAATTGCCGGCGATATCATGATTCCCGGTCACGGTAGCTTGCAGACAATTGCTGCAGGCTGTCCGCGCGGCGAGTTACAACAACTGGAAAGTCATCAGCCATGAAAAATTTGCCACACCATTATATTGTTGTCGAAGGGCCGATTGGCGTAGGCAAAACCCATTTGGTGAAACGGCTGGCTGACAGTTTTGGCGGCAACACTTTACTGGAAGCACCTGAGCAGAATCCGTTTCTGGAAAAATTTTATCTGCATCCCAAACAATCGGCCTTACCAACACAGCTGAGTTTCTTGATGCAGCGGGTAAAGCTCGCCCAGACACTGCAGCAGGATGATTTGTTTACCACGCTGCATGTCAGTGATTTTATGCTGGAAAAGGATCGGTTGTTTGCCCAGATATCCTTGGATGACGATGAGCTGGCGCTTTACAACATGGTATACGATAACCTGACTTTGCATCATCGCACGCCGGATCTGGTGATTTATTTGCAGGCACCACTGCAGGTTTTAAAGTCGCGCATCAGTCAGCGCGGTATCAGTTATGAACAGCACGTAGAAGACGCTTATTTAAAACGGCTGGCCGATGCCTACGCCGATTTTTTCCATTATTACGATGCGTCGCCGCTGTTGATTGTCAATGCTGAGCAGATAGACTTGGTCAACAGCGAAGCCGATTACCAGCAACTTCTGGATCAAATTTGCACGCCGCAAAGTGGCCGCCAGTACTACAATCCATTACCGGTAAAAGAAGCCAGAGCATGAGTCGTTTAACGCTTAGCGCTTTGCGCAAAATGAAATCGGCTGGTGAAAAAATCGCCGTGCTGACCGCTTATGATGCCAGTTTTGCCCATGTATTGGAGCACGCCGGCGTTGACGTGATTCTGGTGGGTGATTCGCTGGGCATGGTCATTCAGGGCCAGGAAAGCACGGTGCCGGTAACGGTAAACGATATGGTTTATCACAGCCGCAATGTGGTGCGTGGTAGTGAAAAAGCCTTTGTTATCGCTGATCTGCCATTTATGAGTTATGCCAATATTGATCAGGCGATCAGCAATGCTGCGCGGCTGATGGCCGAAGGTGGCGTGCAAATGGTCAAGCTGGAAGGCGGCGCGGCTTTTGAACCGATTATCAAAGCATTGACGGCACGTGGTATTCCGGTTTGTGCGCATTTGGGTTTATTACCGCAATCAGTGCACCGTCTGGGCGGTTACTTTGTTCAGGGCCGTGAAGCGGATGCGGCTGAGAAAATGCTGCAAGATGCCAAATTACTGGAACAGGCCGGCGCCGATATGCTGGTGTTGGAGTGTGTACCGGCGGCGCTGGCGGCCAAGATTACCCGTTCAATTAACATTCCGGTGATTGGTATTGGTGCCGGTAAAGACTGCGATGGTCAGGTGCTGGTTTTATACGACATGTTAGGACTAACGCCGGGGAAACGGCCACGTTTCAGTCATGATTTTCTGGCCGATGCTGGTCATATTCCGGCGGCTATCAGTGCTTATGTCGAAGCGGTAAAACAAGGTGAGTTTCCAACCGCCGAGCAACAATTTTAATGCAAATTGAAGACAGTCTCAGTGGCCTGCGCGCCCAGCTGAAAATCTGGCGGCAGCAAGGTCATACTATTGCCTTTGTGCCCACCATGGGCAATCTGCATGATGGCCATTTGTCACTGCTGAAAAAAGCCCGGACACTGGCTGACAAGGTTGTCGTCAGTATTTTTGTTAATCCGCTGCAGTTTGATGATGCAAATGATCTCGCCAATTATCCGCGCACCCTGAAAAACGATATTAATAAGCTGACCGGTGCTGGCTGTGATTTGTTCTTTACGCCGGATAACAAAGTGATGTATCCGACAGGACTTGATTTTCACAGCTTTGTCCATGTGCCGGGTATGGATGACAAATTGTGCGGGCTGGAACGCCCCGGACATTTTGATGGCGTCGCCACCGTGGTTAGCAAATTATTCAATATGGTGCAGCCGGATGTCGCAGTATTCGGTGAAAAGGATTATCAGCAACTGCTGCTGATCCGCAAACTGGTGGCGGATTTTAATTTGCCGGTAAAAATTGTTGCAGCGCCGACCTGCCGTGAAGCGGATGGGCTGGCAATGAGTTCACGTAATCAGCGGCTTAACGTTAGCCAGCGCCAGCTGGCAACAATGTTACATCAGCAGTTAACGCTTATTAAGCAGCAGCTCGAACAGGGTAATCAGGCTAGTCAGGCACTTTGCGATGCGGCAATTGCAACATTGGCGGAGGCAGGGTTTACCGTTGATTATCTGGAAATCCGCCGCGCTGAAGATTTAATGCTGGCGGATATCAGCAAAGATCGCAAACTGCGTGTATTGGTTGCCGCAAGGCTCGGCGAGGTCCGGCTTATCGACAATATGGCAGTCAGCTTGTCGGCGCCGACTTAAAAAGCGATAATACGCGGTCTTCTGTAAAGATTTGTTTGCCATGCAACTGACTCTGTTAAAAGCTAAATTACATCGTGCCTGTGTCACTCATTCCGAGCTGGAATACGAGGGCAGTTGTGCGATTGACGGCAAACTGTTAGCCGCTGCCGGTATTCGTGAATACGAACAAATTCATATTTACAACGTCGCCAACGGCGAGCGTTTTGTCACTTATGCGATCCGCGCTGAAGACGGTTCTAATATTATTTCCGTCAATGGTGCTGCTGCGCATAAAGCATCACCGGGGGATCGCATTATTATCTGTGCCTATACCGCGCTGGATGCCGATGAACTGGAAAATTTCAAACCGACGCTGGTGTATCTTGATGAAAACAACGATATTACCCATATGCGTCATGCCATCCCGGTGCAGGCGGCCTAACGATCAACGCTGTGTTGTTATCGGCTGGTTATCGTGTTGACAGTCATGGTTTTGTCACATTCACAAGCTAATCACTGAATCCGTCATCAGTTTGTCATCAAATCGTTATTAAACGGTCATAACGCTGCTCTAAGCTATTGTTTATTCAATAGCCAAGAGCACGTTAATGCTGAATATCGAACAAGCCGTTCAACAAAAATTCCCCAAATTTGAACACAGTAAACCGTGGTTTAAAAAATCAACGC
>CAMPHB010000192.1 GCA_946885755.1 uncultured Methylophaga sp.
GGCATCAACTACGCCCTGCTCGTCCAGACTTAAAATCTTGCCACGTGTCGTGCCGCTGCAGTCGCAGATGATTTCTTGCGGATTATCAATTTCCATAAATATGACGAATTTTGGTTATTGCTTTTTGCATTGCTGAAACATCGTTGGTGTAAGCAAACCGACAATATTGCTGACTGAGATGTTCACCAAAATCATTGCCTGGCGTGATTGCCACCCCGGCTTTATCAAGTAGATATCTGGACAAGGTCATACTGTCAGGAATTTGTTCATTGAGAAAACGGCTGCAATCGGCGTAAATATAAAATGCGCCTTGAGGTTTGGCGGGGATTTTGAAACCTAAATCAGTTAACGCCGGTAATAGAAAATTGCGGCGCTGTTCAAATGCCTGGCGGCGTGATTCCAGAATCTCCAATGTATCGGGCTGAAACGCAGTCAATGCAGCATATTGTGAAATAGTGGGTGCCGCCAGATAGAGGTTTTGTGCCAAGCGATCCATCACCGGCTCCAGACTTTCTGGCACCACTGCCCAACCCAGACGCCAGCCGGTCATACCGAAAAATTTGGAGAAGCTATTAATCACAATGGCATCATTATCGACTTCCAAGACGCTGGGCAATTCAATACCGTCGTAAGTCAGACCGTGATAAATCTCATCGACAATTAATGTGCCGTTTTTAGCTTTTACGGCATCAGCCAGTGCTTTTAATTCAGGTTTTAATAACACTGTGCCGGTGGGATTGGAGGGTGATGCCACCAGGGCCAGCTGGCTGTTTTCGTCCCAATAATCATTAATATGCTGCGGCGTCAGTTGAAACGCGGAATCAGCAGCAACCGGCACTGGCTTGGCGCGGCCTTCGAGAAACCTCGCAAAATGCCGGTTACAGGGATAACCGGGATCGGTCATCAGCACATTTTTGCCCTGCTCCAGCAATGCGCCTAAGACCAATAATAAAGCACCGGAAGCACCCGGCGTAACAATAATCCGGTTTGGCGAAATATTCAGCCCATAACGGCTTTGATACCAGCCGGCAATCGCTTCGCGCAGTTGTGGCAGGCCCAGTGCCGGTGTGTAAAAGGTCTGTTGGTTTTGCAGGGCATTAATGCCGGCTTCAATAATCGGCTGCGGTGTCGGAAAATCCGGCTCGCCGATTTCCAGATGGACAATATCGCGACCCTGCGTTTCAAGGGCTTTGGCGCGGGCCAGAATATCCATGACATGAAACGGTTCAATTTCCAGGGCGCGGCGGCTAATTGGCAAAGGCTTTGCCATGTAAATCCTTTAATGTGTTGACTGAAATATAACTATCTTTAATGGCTGCACCGGCCAGCACTAGGCTGGGCGAATCCGGTTCACCTAATTGATCGATAACCGTTAATGCGCCGCTAAAATCATCGGCATAGGTGTAATCATTAATGGTGATCAATGTGGTCAGATCAGCACCTGTGGCGGCTTGCAGACCCAAAGCTGAGTCTTCAATGGTAATGCAGTCTTGCGCGGTTAAATTTAGCTGCTCAAGGCAATAGTGATAAATATCAGCCGCCGGTTTTTTGCGGCCGACACTGCTGCCATCTGCGATACAATCAAACCAGTTGATAGCTTGCTCGCCAAGGGTATTACGCAGCAGTCCGCGGACATTTTCCGGCATTGAGGTGGTGGCAATTGCCAAACGCAGGCCGGCGGCCCGGCATTCATTGATTAACCGGTGCACACCAACACGCAAGCGGATGCTGTTTTCATTGAGCAACTGCGCGTAATGGCGGGTTTTATCAGCATGTAATTTATCAATTGTTGGTGTTGGGTCACCGTTAAAACCACATTGCAGATGGAAGTTTTCTAAATAATAACGAATGCGTTCTTTACCGCCGGTCACTGCCAGTAATTCACCGTATAACAACGGGTCCCAGTGCCAGTCGAGACCGTTGTCGGTAAATGCGCGATTGAAGGCGACGCGGTGCCCGTCACGTTCGGTGTCTGCCATTGTGCCATCGACATCGAAAATTACCGCTTTTAATGCACTCATAAATCGTTTTTCCGTGAATTTTTGCGCTAAAATATGCCGATTATTTTGCACAACTCTGAGTCATCTGCTATAGATGCGCCCTTGTTTTTTTAGAAAGTATGAGGTTTTTTAAGATGGACGCAAGTCAAAGCGACGTTAACTTCAGTCCGTATCAGCCTGCCGAAGGCGAAGATTACATGAATGACAAGATGGTCGAACATTTTCGTGGCATCCTCGAAAAATGGCGCTCTCAGTTGCGGGATGAAGTGGATCGCACCGTTCATCACATGCAGGATGAAGCAGCGAATTTTCCGGATCCCAACGACCGTGCCACTCAGGAAGAAGAATTTACCCTGGAACTGCGTACCCGTGACCGTGAGCGCAAACTGATCAAAAAAATCGAAGAATCGCTGATTGATCTGGACAAAGGTGACTACGGTTTTTGTGAATCATGCGGTACCGAAATCGGTATCCGTCGTCTGGAAGCACGGCCAACGGCAACCTTGTGTATTGATTGCAAAACACTGGACGAAATTCGCGAGAAAAACCGCGTTTAATTTTCGAAACCTCATACTCAGGGATCGACCTAAAACCCCGCTACGGCGGGGTTTTTTATTAGCGCTCAAAGATATACAGCAAATCCACACCACTTTCGGTGCCAGATTCGGCCTGTAAGGTCCAGATTTTGCTCAGTTCATAACGCATTTGCACGGTGCTGACCGGTTCCAGCACACCAATGCCATAGCCGATATACAAGCGCGGTGATAAATATTTACCAATCTGTACAGCCGCTGTTTCCGGACTTTCACCAGTGAAGGAGACGCTATCGAGGCCGAAAGTACTGGCGATGTCATCACTGAGCGCATTACCATTCTGAATACCCAGCGTGGTTGCCGCCGATGCCAGCATGGCACCATCCCCCGAGCTGGCTTCATTAAGCGGCCGGCCAATCAGAATATACGACAAAATATTGTCCTGACTCATGCTCGGCGTCGAAAATAATGTTGCCTGCGGATTATCAACAGGGCCGGTCAGATGAATACCGGCAGTCACATCGGTCAGTTTGCGCACTGCCTTAACGTCCAGATCCGGATTATCAATGGCACCACCGGAAAAACGTATTTTGCCATTATCGACGGTTAATTCCCGGCCATAAGCGACATAACTGCCGTCATCAAGGGTGATTTCACCGTCGGCGAGCAGTAATTCACCGGCATCACCGTAAACCGCCAGATCACCGCTTAAATCGCCTTTAAAACCTGCTGCGCGGATCTGCACTTTGTCACCAAGACTAACGACAATATCAATATCAGTTTGCAATACTGAAGCTTCCGGTTGCGGCTCATTAATCACCACCACATCTTTGCTGGGGCTGACCGCCATATTAAATTGCATCGGTTCAAGCCGGGCTTCCGGAATGGTCAGTTTGCCGCGTAATTCGGCAGATTCGGCAGTCATGGCCAGCTGTAAATCCGGTGATACCAGCACATACGCTTCCGGCAAATCCATCAGCAGCACTCTGTCGCCTTTGATGTCGGCGGTCAGTTGCCAGCCGTCATCAGGCAACAAAAATTCACCGTCGATTTCAAACGGGCCATCGGCGGACTTGCCTTGTAGCAGCAGATTAATACCGGACTGGGGATCGCCGCTGATATCAGCATTTAAGTCATTAAGTGTGATACCCAGTTCTGGCAGCGTGACATTGGCATCACGCAAACTGAGCATAGAGTTGATTTGCGGTTTTTTCAGGCTGCCATTGATATCAACATCGGCATTAAATACACCCTGAAGATCATCAATTGCCGGATGCGTCAGATTCAGTGCGGATAAATCCTCAACGGCTGTTTGTAACTGCATAGCCAGTGGCGCTTCGGTAGGTGCGGCCAGAAACGCTTTAAGCGGTGCTGTTTGCAGCCGGCCTTCCAGCGGCGAGACACCATCGATGTCAGGTG
>CAMPHB010000193.1 GCA_946885755.1 uncultured Methylophaga sp.
CCTTTTTGCAGTCGGCGGACAAAAACACCGGCAATTTCGTCGCGCTCTTCAGGGACAGCCGTTTCTTTTTCGATGATTGACGCCATGATTAACGCTTCATAGGGATTTTCATAAGGCAGTTCGTCAGCACGATTTTGCCAGGATTCATCCAACACCTGCTGCATATTACGATAGGCCCGGCTTAAAAATTCAATATCGGTGGTACCGGCGGGGAATTTATAGGTTTCCGGTAAAAACCAGCCTTCCGCGTGTTTTTCCGGCAAATCCAAAGCCGCCACAACTGCAGCTAAATCAGGTTTATTATCGGTTGCTTTGATTTTGGGATGTTGCCGTAATTTGGCCAGTAATTGCTGGGCTGTCATACCTTCGACGATAGTCAGGCTGTACTGGACGACTTTACCGTCAATAAATTGTTGTAGTAACTCCGGTAACGTAGTGCCCGCAGCAATTGCGTATTCGCCGGCTTTAATTTGCGCTGCGCCGCCATAATAACGGCCATACAAATCGAGATAAATGCTTGGTGTCGGACTCAAGCCCTGTTGAAATAATCGCTGGCTGATGCGGCTCAGGTTATCGCCCGGTTCAATGATGAATAATGTGTTGTCAGCAGGCACGTTAACCGGTGTATTCATAAACCGCTGATATTCACTCCAGGTGTACAGCAGCGGCAGGCCGAGCAAAAATAACAAAACCAGTAATTTGACGCTGACAGAAATTTTCATCGGTGCATTATTGCCTGTGCTAGCAAATGCTGCAATTTTTGGGTCATTGGACCGTGCGGCCACTGCCGATCCATAGCGTCAATTTGCCGGATAGGCCAGATCCCTATCACGCTGTTACAAAGCAGACATTCATCAGCTTGCAGCAAATCATCCAGCGTCAATTGACATTGCTGTATCTGCCAGCCTTGTTGTTTGGCCAAGTCTAACAAAACACCGCGCATCACACCTTCAATACCACAATTATCCAGTGCCGGCGTTAACAGTGCCCCATCACGAAACATCATAATGTTGCTCATGGTGCCTTCAATCAGAGAACCATCGGTATCCAGCATCAAACCCTCAGCAATCGCCGGATCGCGCCACTCATTACGGGCCATGACCTGTTCCAGACGATTAAGGTGTTTGATCCCTGCGAGTTGCGGATTAATCGCCAGCCGCTGCTGGCAAAGCCGGACCGTGACGCCTTGCTGATAACTTACCGGATATTCTGGTGCCGGGTGGCTACTGATAATGCGATTAGCTGAAAAATCGGCCGCATATTGATAACCCCGGCCACCGGCGCCCCGGGTAATGACGACCTTGATGACTGCATTGCTTTCAAGACCGGCTGTGATGTGTTGCAGTTCGCTTCTAATCAGTGCGATGTCAACAGCGTTTAAGCCCAGTTGCAGCCGCTGACTACCACGTTGCAGCCGATCTAAATGTGCATCAAGTAATTGCAACGTTTGATCACGAAAGGCGATGGTTTCAAAGATCCCATCGCCATATTGTAATCCCCGATCGCGCACATCGATTCTGTCTTCGGGCTGGCCGTTAATCAGAATCATGATGCCGTATTTAGCTGAGTTTACGGAAAATAACGGTACCGTTAGTGCCGCCAAAACCAAAGGAATTGGACATGGCGACATCGATCTTCATTTGCCGTGCGGTATTAGGCACATAATCCAGATCACAGCCATCATCAGGGTTATCCAGATTAATGGTTGGTGGCGCAACCTGATCACGAATGGACAGCACACTAAATACCGCTTCAACACCACCTGCAGCGCCCAGCAAATGACCAATCATTGATTTAGTCGAGCTGACCGCAACGGATTTGGCACTGTCACCCAGCGCAGCTTTAATCGCCATCGTTTCAGCAATATCACCAGCTGGAGTTGAGGTGCCATGGGCATTGATATAGTCAATCTCATCAGCGTTCATGGCCGCATCTTTCATGGCGTTTTTCATGCAACGCGCTGCGCCCTCGCCACCTTGTGATGGCATGGTCATATGGTAGGCATCACTGCTCATACCACTACCAACAAGCTCGGCATAAATAGTTGCACCACGTTTTACAGCATGTTCATATTCTTCAAGTACCAGTACACCAGCACCATCACCTAATACGAAACCATCACGATCTTTATCCCAGGGCCGGCTGGCCGCTTGCGGATCGTCGTTGCGGGTTGATAAAGCACGAGCTGCAGCAAAACCACCTAAACCGGTGCGTGAAGTGGCCATTTCAGCCCCACCGGCAATCATGACATCGGCTTCACCATACTGAATCATCCGGCCAGCCGCTGAAATACAATGGGTACCGGTTGAGCAAGCCGTGACAATCGCGGTGTTAGGACCTTTCATGCCATACATAATCGACAGGTTGCCGGAAATCATATTGATAATATTGCTGGGCACGAAGAAAGGTGAAATTTTCCGTGGACCGCCGCTGAGGTAATTATCGTAGCCGGCTTCAATGCCGGGCAGACCGCCGATCCCTGAGCCAATAGCGACGCCGATACGTTCGGCATTTTCGTCAGTGACTTCCAGACCGGCATCTTTAATGGCTTCGACCGCAGCAGCAATACCATAATGAATAAAGGTATCCATTTTTTTGGCATCTTTGCGGGAAATGACGGTTTCTACATCAAAGTCTTTGACGCTGGCGCCGAAACGCACTGAAAAGTCTGTGACATCAAAAGAAGTAATTGGATTGACACCGCTGTTACCGGCAACAATATTCTCCCAGCTTTCGGCAACTGACAGGCCGACCGGTGTAACGGCACCCAGGCCAGTTACAACTACGCGTCTTTTAGACATTTGCTTTCCTCATGCAAATCAGATGTTCAGATATAACATAGCCGCCTAGCATGCCGGGCACACTAGACGGCTATTGAGAAGCGTTGAAACCGATTAAGACTGAACAGAATTAATGTAGGCAACGGCTTCTTTAACTGTTGTGATTTTCTCAGCTTCTTCGTCTGGGATTTCACATTCAAAAGCTTCTTCCAGAGCCATAACCAGCTCAACAGTGTCCAGTGAGTCTGCGCCCAGGTCATCGATGAAAGAGGCATCAGCAGTGACTTCATCTGCGTTGACGCCAAGTTGTTCGACAACGATTTCTTTTACGCGAGCTTCGATATCACTCATAACTAAAATTTCCTTTGGTGGTTAAGTACAAACAACGTGCAGGCATTTTATAGTGCACGCATCACAGAGACAAGCCAAAACGATTTTGCTGCATTATCACTGCCTTTAAAAACCGCAGCCATTTCTGGCTTACGGCGCTTAATTCATATACATGCCGCCGTTAACATGTAAGGTTTCGCCGGTAATATAACCGGCCAGCGGGCTGGCCAGAAAACTGACGGCGGCGGCAATTTCTTCGGCTTCGCCAAGACGTTTGGCCGGGACGTTTTCCAGCAAAGCTGTCTTATGGGCTTCCGGTAAATCTTTGGTCATATCGGTATCAATAAATCCCGGTGCCACGCTGTTAACAGTGATACCACGGGCACCCACTTCACGGGCCAGTGATTTGCTGAAACCAATAACACCGGCCTTGGCGGCTGCGTAATTAGTCTGGCCGGCATTGCCCATCACACCGACCACGGAGGTAATGTTAATGATCCGGCCCCAGCGAGCTTTGGTCATCGCCCGAACACAACGTTTGCTGAGTTTAAAAATCGGCGTCAGATTGGTGTTGATGATGTCATCCCACTCTTCGTCTTTCATGCGCATCAGCAGGTTGTCGCGGGTAATACCGGCGTTATTGACCAAAATATCCGGGGCGGCAAATTCCGTTTCAATGGCACTGACCACGGCTTCAATCGCATCGGCATCGGTGACATTGAGCACCACACCTTTGCCGTTGATACCGGCTTCTTGCAAATAGGCGGAAATGGTGGCTGCGCCATTGTCAGAGGTGGCGGTACCGATAACGGTAGCGCCCT
>CAMPHB010000194.1 GCA_946885755.1 uncultured Methylophaga sp.
GTATTATCGCCCTGCTGCGTCATTGGCATATCCGCCGCAGCGCAGATTAATTACTTTGACTGGCGGCTGCACTGTTACGCTGGCGTTTTTCCCAGCGTTTGCGGGCAAAACGGCGCATATTGGGAATATCATCGGTTTCATCGACGATAGATTTGCCAATTAGCGTTTCAAAAATATCCTCCATGGTGACGATGCCCATCCAGGTGCCGTATTCGTCGTAGACCATGGCCATATGCTGACGCTCACGCATCAGCTGTGCCATCACTGTTTCAACATCGGTCTGATCGGCGACTACTAATGGTGATTTCATCATTACCTCCGCCATCAGTTTATCGTCTTCAACACCGATAATATCGCGGCGGAAAACGACACCTAAAGGCGACTCTTCTTCCGGTTCAATCACCGGATAACGCGAAAACTGACCGCGCGCATATTGCGCCATAAAATCTGCTACCGTTTCGTTCGGCTCAACATATTCGCAAACGGTACGCGGCGTCATGATGTCGCGGATCTTCATTTCATGCAGATCCAGAATATTAAAAATCACCCGCGATTCATCTTCATCAAGTTCATCTAATTCACGACCTAGTTGCGCCATCGCTTTGATTTCTGAACGAATATCACCCTGATGACTGCTATCGCCAATTAACCGCATCATCCAGTCGGAGATCCAGATAAATGGCTTTAAAATCCAAATCATGAAATTGAGAACAGGCGGCATGACCGGCGCCAGACTGCGCCAAAATCGGGCGCCAATGGTCTTTGGCAGAATTTCTGACAATACCAGAATCAAAATCGTCATGACCGCAGAAGCAATCCCCAAATAGCCATTGCCAAAGACCACGGTCACCTGCGCACCAACACCGAGGGCACCCACAGTATGGGCAACCGTGTTTAAGGTCAGGATCGCCGCCAGCGGCTGATCGATCTGGTTTTTCAGCTGATTTAACTGCTCGTGGCGTTTAGGGTGGGCTTCTTTCTGTTGGGCAATATAACTTGGGGTAACAGACAGTAAAGTGGCTTCGAGGATAGAACAAATGAACGAAACAGCAATTGACAATACCGCAAACGCGATAAGAAGACTCATTAGATAACAAAATCCGGTTACAAGGGATTATCAGTTTAATCAGTTACTGCCCGGCTGTACATGGCTAATCCGTTACGCCGCCTTTGTCAGTCAAACACCCAGCCAACATTCATCATCATGCCGGCCGCGGCAAACGGTACCAGTTCAACATTGGCCCGACGATATTGCCAGCCAACCGCCGGTAAAATCACGGGGGCCACGCCGGCGTCATTTAGGGGGATTTTGTTTTTAAACTCACCACGATAACCGTGTAATAAGCCAGCAGTTACTTTGACGTAAATATTACTGAACTGGCTGACCGGCATATCGTATCGGCCGCCACCATAAATATACTGACTTTGCTGATCATATGAATTTTTGAAAGTCGCAGCGCCAGCAAGCCAGTAGACATCATCACGCCAGTCGCCAAAATCTTCTGTATAAGGCCGCACCTCAGGCGCAAAATAGTATTCCAGATTAATCAGCCGCTGATTGTTATTGTGGTAAGGCTCAGGATTGTAATGCCAGGTGGCGAGCGATGTTTGCACCAATAGCCGGTCGCCTTCCTTCAGAAAGCCGCCCGCTTGCGCTGTCAGCGGCAATAAACCTGCAAAAATCATCACTAAATATCGTTGCATTGCTAACTCCTGCCATGATCTATTCTGACCTAAATTAACCATCATCGTTCGTAATGGTTAACTGTCTGTCACAGCTTTTGACCGATGCACTACAATAACATTATGTATAGCTTTGATATCAGTATTTTAGGCAGCGGCTGGCTGGGTTTACCACTGATCCGGCATTTTACGTCGCGGCATTTAAAGGTTGCCGGTTCCACCCGGCAATTGTCGCGTTTTCCGCAAATTGAGGCAGTGGGCGGCATTGCATTTTTAATCGACATTGATAAACAAAATCACTGGGCTGCGTTTTTTCAGGCCGAAACCATGGTTATCAATATCACTTCAAAAAATCTACAGGGCTTCCAAAATCTGGTCAAACAAATCGCTGATTCACCAGTAAAAAACGTGTTGTTGGTCAGCTCCAGTTCGGTGTATCAAAACCTGCAACGCGTGGTCAGTGAAGACGAAGGCGCCGAAAACCCGGGCAGCGTGTTATTTCAGATTGAGCAGCTTTTTCAGCGGCAGCGCTCGTTTAAAACCACCGTATTACGTTGTAGCGGACTAATCGATGCCCGGCGGCATCCGGGCAATTTCTTTCGTCATGGCCGGCAAGTTCAACAACCCGATGCCCCGGTGAATCTTATTCATCTTGATGATGTAATTGGCATTATTGATGCCATTATCCGCCAGCAAGCCTGGGGGCAGGTTTTTAACGCCAGCGCTGACACGCACCCGAGCAAACGACAGTTTTACAGTTATGCCCGCCAATTATTATCGCAACCGGCACCGGATTTTGCTGATGGTGACAGCAGTGCTTACAAAATCGTCAGCAACGATAAAGTCAAACAACAGCTTGGTTATCAGTTCCGCCATGCGGATTTAATGCAGATCCAATTGTGACTAGCGAAAACTGTCCCTGCGGTCACGATAAACCCTATGCAAATTGCTGCCAGCCGATGCATCTGGGGCAACAAACAGCGGCTGATGCCGAAACACTGATGCGTTCGCGATACAGCGCTTTTGTTAAGCAGGATATTGATTATCTGCTCAGCACACTGCATCTTGACAAACAGCAAAGCGATGACCGGCAAACACTGCAACAGACCTGCCAGACCACACACTGGCTGGGCTTAAACATTATCGATTTTAAATCGGAGCAGAATTCTGCTGAAGTGGAATTTATCGCCTTTTATGACGATAAACTCATCGGCCAGTTACATGAGCGCTCACGATTTGTCTTTGAAAACGGCCGCTGGCTTTATGTTGATGGTGATTTATTGCCTACTGCAAAAATACCGCGAAATAGCGCCTGTTTCTGTGGCAGCGGTGATAAATTCAAACGCTGTCACGGCCGCTGACTATTCGCCTAAATAACGCTTACGTTTAGAGGGCTTTAATTGCTGCAAATCAACCATGACCAGCCCGTCGATACAAAACCCGAAGTTGGCATCAATATTAAAATCAATAAACCGCGCGCCGCCTGCCTCACAGACATCAGCGTATTGTTTATAAAGCGTCGGCACCGTCACCTGCATATGCGCCAGTTGTTCGCGCATCAGCGTGAAGTCATTTTCGGCATCACCGGTAAATAAAGCGTTAATCCGCGACAGCGATTCAGCATCGGTCTGATAAGGCGAACGGGCCAGCGCCAGTTGTTCATGATCGGCAAAATAGCGCCGGTAATATTCGACAATCAGCGCCTGTCCAAATGCCGGATAACTGGCGCTGAGGCTCACCGGCCCGAATAAATAACGCACCTCGGGAAATTGTTTTAAATAGGCGCCGATGCCATACCACAGATAATCAAGGCTGCGTTTACCCCAGTATTTGGGGCTGACAAAACTGCGGCCCAGCTCAATGCCTTTGGCAAAATAGGGCTGCATAGCAGACTGATAATCAAACAACTCGGCCGAATAAATCTGCCGGTTCTGTTGCAGAATATTTGCTACCTCGCCGATTCGATAAGCCCCGGCAATTTCCAGTTCCTGTTCATCCCATAAAATCAGATGCCGGTAATCACGATCATATTGATCCAAATCGCGCTTTTTGCCGGTGCCCTCGCCCACCTGCCGGAAGGTCATTTCCCGCAGCCGGCCGATTTCCTGCATAACTGCTGAATCAGGCAGATAATCAAACAAATAAATCTTTTTTTGATCCGCCGTTTCGCCGAGTAATTTCGCTGATGTCAACTATTGTTTTATGGCTCGGCGGTCCTGTGGGTGCGCAATG
>CAMPHB010000195.1 GCA_946885755.1 uncultured Methylophaga sp.
TGCTCAAAGCCCATCGCGACAAACCCTGAAATCGGAAACAAAACGGCCATGACTTTATCGGTAACACTGCGCGAAGCATAAACCATCCAGCTGCCCAGACAGACCAGTACATTACAGAATAAACCACGGACAAAAGCTTCAGTGGTGGTTAGCTCGACCTTCGCAAGGCCGGCTTTCAGCGCCGTCGCCCCGACACCGTAATCTGCATTATCCAGATAACCCGATAAATACACTAAATACACTGTCACCAGCGCACCGATAAGATTGCCGAGGTAGACAATGCCCCAATTACGCATCAGCCCGGCAAAACTGACCTGACCCTTAGCGTAGGCCATGACTACCAGCGTATTACCGGTAAATAATTCAGCGCCGGCAATCACCACCAGAATAAAGCCCAATGCGAATACCAGCCCGCCCATCAGCCGCGCCAGACCATAAGCGCTGCCGGCATCGGTCATGACTACCGTGTAATACATTGCCGCAAAAGAAATAAAGGCGCCGGCCATCAGTGACAAAATCACCAGTGGAATAATCGACATATTGGCTTTATCAACGCCAACAGTTTTGACTTTTTCCGCGACTTCCGCTGGCGTAAAAGCATCAACAAACTTGCCGAAATCAGACATTTGGGATTCCCCGAAGCAGGAAAGAAAGTCGCGCATTATAGCAGTGGCAGTATCTGCTTTGCAGGAAGTGGCTTCCTGATCTTGCGTTTTAGTCTGCTTTGAGGCTGTTATAAAGAATAACCACAGAGGCACAGAGAAAAACAAATAATTTTTAGATAACGCAGATTTTCATAACGATGATCTTGAATCTGTGAAAATCGGCAAAACCCGCGGATAACTTTGTTTTCTCAGTATTTCAAAAAGTAATCTTTCCGTTGCACACGGATTGATGCGGTTTTCTTAAATCATGGTTTTTTACTCTGTGCCCTCTGTGCCTCTGTGGTTAAATTTTTAAATCAATGCTTCAATTCACTGCTGAAAACCAGTTCTTCATCCTGCACATCAATTTTGATCACCTGACCGGCCAAAAACTTACCCGCCAGAATATCCTGCGCCAGCTGGTTCTCAATTTCATGCTGGATCACCCGTTTCAGCGGCCGTGCGCCATACACCGGATCAAAACCGGCTTCGGCTAAATGATCCAGAGCCGCATCGGTGAGTTCCAGTGCCAAATCACGCTCGGCAAGCCGTTTGCGTAAATGTAGCAACTGAATATCGGCAATCGCCCGGATCTGGTCTTTTTGCAATGGATGGAACACCACCACATCATCGACGCGATTGATAAACTCAGGCCGGAAATGCTGGCCGACAATGTCCATCACAGCATTTTTCATCGCCTGATAATTATCTTCACCGGCCATTTCCTGAATCACATTGGAGCCGAGATTCGAGGTCATCACCACTACCGTATTACGAAAATCGACGGTGCGACCCTGACCATCGGTCAGCCGGCCATCATCGAGCACTTGCAACAGGATGTTAAACACATCCGGATGGGCTTTTTCGACCTCATCGAGCAAAATCACCGAATATGGTTTACGGCGCACCGCTTCAGTTAAATAACCGCCCTCTTCATAGCCGACATAGCCCGGCGGCGCACCCACCAGCCGCGCCACCGAATGCTTCTCCATAAACTCCGACATATCAATGCGGATCATGGCCTCTTCGGTATCAAACAGGAAATTCGCCAATGATTTACATAACTCGGTTTTACCAACACCGGTCGGGCCAAGGAATAAAAACGAACCGTTCGGCCGGTTGGGATCAGAAAGACCGGCACGACTGCGGCGAATCGCATTGGCCACAGCGTTAACCGCCTCATCCTGACCAATCACGCGCTGATGCAGCGCTTCATCCATTTTCAGCAATTTATCGCGCTCACCTTCGAGCATTTTGCTGACTGGAATACCGGTCCATTTGGAGACTACTTCGGCGATTTCTTCCTCACCGACTTTATTTCGCAGCAGCTTGAATTCGATCTGCTCAGCGGCACTAGCCGCGGCCAGTTGTTTTTCCAGTTCAGGAATACGGCCGTATTGCAGCTCAGACATTTTTTCCAGATTGCCGCTGCGATTGGCCGACTCCAATTCCAGCTTGGCTTTTTCCAGCGCTTCTTTAATATGCTGGCTGCCATGCAAAGAGGCTTTTTCGGATTTCCAGACTTCACTGAGATCGTTGTATTCACGGCCCAGTTTTTTCATCTCGGTTTCAAGTGTATCCAGCCGTTTTTTTGAGGCTTCATCGGATTCTTTTTGTAACGCCACCCGTTCAATTTTCAACTGGATTAAACGCCTTTCCAAGCGATCCAGCACTTCGGGTTTGGAATCAATTTCCATGCGGATACGACTGGCGGCCTCATCGATCAAGTCAATGGCTTTGTCCGGCAAATTGCGATCGGTGATGTAACGATGTGACAAAGTCGCCGCCGCAACAATCGCTGGATCGGTAATATCCACACCGTGATGCACTTCGTAACGCTCACTTAAACCGCGCAAAATAGCGATAGTGGATTCAACACTGGGCTCACCGACCAGCACTTTCTGAAACCGCCGCTCCAGCGCCGCATCTTTTTCCACATACTGGCGGTATTCATCCAATGTGGTGGCACCAATACAATGCAGCTCACCACGCGCCAGCGCTGGCTTCAGCATATTACCGGCATCCATTGAACCTTCAGCTTTACCGGCACCGACCATGGTATGAATTTCGTCGATAAACAAGATGATTGAGCCTTCTTGTTTGGATAAATCATTAAGCACCGCTTTTAAGCGCTCTTCAAATTCACCGCGGAATTTGGCACCGGCGATCAGCGCGCCCATATCCAGCGCCAAAACCCGTTTGTGTTTCATGCCTTCCGGCACTTCACCATTGACGATACGCTGCGCCAGCCCTTCGACAATCGCAGTTTTCCCGACACCGGGTTCGCCAATCAATACCGGGTTATTTTTGGTGCGGCGTTGCAACACCTGAATAGTACGGCGAATTTCATCATCACGGCCGATGACCGGATCCAGTTTGCCACTCTCAGCGCGGGCAGTCAGATCAATCGTGTATTTTTCCAGCGCCTGACGTTGTTCTTCAGCATTTTGATCGGTGACCCGCTCACCACCGCGAATTTTGTCTATGGCCGCATTCAGACTGCTTTTGCTGGCACCATGTTTACGCAGCAATTCACCGGTCTGGTTTTTATCATCCACAGCCGCCAGCACAAATAATTCGCTGGAAATGTATTGGTCACCACGCTGTTGTGACAACTTATCGGTCTGGTTGAGCAGCCGGTTTAAATCCTGCGAAACATGAATATCGCCGCTGCCGCCCTGCACCTGTGCAACACGGTTCAGCTGGTTTTCCAAATCGGCCTGATAACTGACTACATTAACACCACTCTGCGCCAGCAAGGGTTTGACTGTGCCACCTTGTTGTTTGAGCAGCGATAACATCAGATGTACCGGTTCAATAAACTGATGATCTTTGCCAACGGCAAGGCTTTGCGCGGCGCCAAGCGCTTCCTGAAACTTGCTGGTGAGTTTATCGATTTGCATGACCGTAAAGTCCCTGTAAAAACTAAGTTAATTAGCTAATGGGGGGGTCACCGATGAAAATCAAGTGCTTGTGATTCATTGAGAAAATTAATCACAGAGATACAGAGGGCACTGCGTTTGGTAGAAAATATCTGTAAATTAACAACTAAACTCCGTCATCCCGGAAAACACTTTTTGTTTATCCGGGATCCAGTGAGGGGTACACGTGCTGTGCGTCTGGATCCCCGTTTTCACGGGGATGACATTGTTACAGTTTCATCGGAACCTTAGGAAAAAGCAAAAAACTTCATCTGTGCAAATCTGCGTAATCTGCGGATATTTTTATTTTTTACTTCTTTGTGCCCTCTGTGTCTGTGTGGTTATTT
>CAMPHB010000196.1 GCA_946885755.1 uncultured Methylophaga sp.
CAGTTCAACATGCACTTTATTGACGCCGTCAATGGTGCTGATTTTGCCTTCAATATCGCCCGGGAAGGATTGTGCAACAGGACAACCCGGCGCCGTCAGCGTCATTTTGACGACTACGTTACCGGAGTCACTGACGTCGATATTGTAAATCAGACCCAGTTCGTAAATATTGACCGGAATTTCCGGATCGTAGATGGTTTTCAGCATCTCGATCACGTCTTCTTTCAGGTCTTCGGCAGTAAAAGGTTGTACAGCATTTTCATTCATAAGCTTACTCTGTGCTGATCGAAATATCGTGATCACTATCCATGGCAGCATGTGCGGTATGCCATGATAAGGTGGCGCATTTTACCCGCGCCGGAAACTCTTTGACACCACTAAGCACTTCCAGTTTGCCCAACAAATCACGTTCTGTCGGCTCGCCGGTCATGACTTTATGCACTTGATCGTAAATGGCATCTGCTTCAGCAACGGTTTTGCCCTTCAGCGCCTCGGTCATCAGTGATGCAGAGGCTTTGGAAATGGCACAGCCGCTGCCGGTAAAGCTGACATCGACAATCTTGTCGTCTTGCAGTTTTAAATACACCACCAGTTTGTCGCCACATAGCGGATTATTGCCATGCGCGAAGTGGTTGGCATCATTAATCTCACGAAAATTACGCGGATTTTTGTTGTGATCCATGATCACCTGTTGATAAAGATCGCGTAAATCGCTCATCAGGCAAATAGCTCCTGTGTTTTGATAATGGCTTTGATCAGTGCATCAACATCGTCATCATTGTTATAAAACGCAAATGAGGCGCGGGCTGTCGCCGGAATATCGTAAAACTCCATCACCGGCTGCGCGCAGTGATGACCTGTACGAATTGCCACGCCACGCTGATCAAAAATAGTGCCGACATCGTGAGGATGCACACCGTCAATCATGAACGAAATGACCGAGGCTTTTTCTTTAGCCGTACCGATAATTTCCACGCCGGACAGTGCATTGATTTTGCTCGTCGCCAACTCTAGTAAGTGATGTTCCTGCGCGGCGATATTGTCGATACCAATTGCCCACATATAATCAATAGCTGCGCCTAAACCAATGGCACCGGCAATATGTGGCGTACCGGCCTCAAATTTATAGGGCAGTTCGTTATAGATAGTTTTGTCGAAACTGACTGACAGAATCATATCGCCACCACCCTGATACGGTGGCATAGCGTTTAATAATTCCTCACGACCATACAACGCGCCAATACCGGTCGGGGCAAACATTTTATGACCGGAAAACACATAAAAATCGCAATCCAGATCCTGCACATCCACCGCCATATGCGGCACTGCCTGTGCCCCATCGATTAATACGGCAATGCCCTTGGCGCGGGCTTTTGCGGTCATGGCTTTTACAGGGTTGACTGTACCCAGTGCGTTAGATACCTGACCGACTGCGAGCAGCTTGGTCTTACTGGTCAGCATGGCATCAAAATCGGTCAGATCCAGCTCGCCGGTTTGCGTCATCGGAATAACTTTTAACTTCGCGCCGGTTTGTTCACACAAAATCTGCCACGGCACAATATTGGCATGATGCTCCAGATGCGAAATCAGGATTTCATCACCCGCTTGCAACATCGGCCGCACAAAACTTTGGGCGACTAAATTGACCGCTTCAGTCGCGCCGCGGGTAAAGATGATTTCTTTATCCGATTGTGCATTAACGAATTGGCGTACTTTACTGCGCGCCAGTTCATAAGCGTCCGTCGCCCGCTGGCTGAGTTTGTGCACACCACGGTGAATATTGGCATTGTCATGATGATAATATTCACTAATCTTATCAATCACTTGCAGCGGTTTTTGGCTGCTGGCCGCATTGTCCAGATAAACCAGCGGATAGCCGTTGACTTCCTGATGCAGGATCGGGAAGTCAGCGCGGATATTTTGTAAATTCAGTGCAGACATAAACCTCAACTTCTCGGTAAACGCTGTTCAATCACGCGGGTAATCGCATCGCGCAGCGCCTCGTCATCAATCCGCTGAATCACATCGGCGGCAAAGGCAAATGTCAGCAGACTGCGGGCGCTGGTTTCACTTAAACCGCGACTGCGCAGGAAAAACAATGCTTTTTCATCAATCTGGCCGACAGCGCTGCCATGACCACATTTGACATCATCAGCGTAAATTTCCATTTCCGGCTTACTGTCAATTTCACAACCACGCGATAACAACAGGTTTTTATTAGCCTGGTTGGCATCCGTTTTCTGGGCATCTTTATAAACAATCACCTTGCCGTTAAATACCGCATGGCTGCTGCCATCAAGCACCCCTTTGTACAACTCATCACTAGTGGTATTGGGCACGGTATGGTCAATGCGGCTGTGATTATCAACATGCTGCTGACCATCCACCAGATACAAACCATTCATCGTGATATGCGACTGTTCACCCAGCAGCTTGCTGTGAATATCATTGCGTGCCAATTGCGCACCCAGCGAGATATTGTGGTTATGCCACTGACTGCTGGCAGCCTGCTTGGCAGCCATGGTCGCCACATGAAAGTGGTTTAACGATTCACGCTGCAGTTTGTAGTGAAACAATTCAGCAGATTCGGCCAGATTGACCTCAGTAATGACATCGGTCAAACCACTGTCACCTTCATTGCTGGCGTAAATCTCAATAAAGCTGGCTTTTGCTTCCGCTTCCAGCACCACGACATTACGTAAATGTACTGCCAGTTCTTTAGTGACCCCAGAGTTCATAACCAACAACTCAATCGGCTTTTTCAGCTTGACGCCAGCAGCAACATGAATAAACACGCCCTCGCTCATCAGCATGGTGTTGAGCGCGTTAAAACCGGTTTTTTCGATATCAATCTGCTGATTCAGATACTGCCCCGCCTGTTCCAGCGATTGCGATAACGGCTTGACGGTGACACCTTCAGGCAGGCCACTCAAACTGGATGCGGTGAAATCAACATGACCATCGACAATGACCAGCTGATAAGCATCATTGAGTAATTGCCAGTCGCTGACCGTCACATGACCCGGCTGCGCCACGTCGTGATTGAAAGACTGCTGCGACAAATTCCAAAGGCTGGTGTACTTCCAGTCTTCATCTTTTTTGCCCGGCAGACCTTTCAGTGCAAACTGTTCTTGTCCAAGCTTGCGCAAACGCCGCCAGTTTTCATCTGGCAGACCGTTTTCCCGGCGCATTTCAGCGACCGAGATAAAGTCGGTGTGAAATTCGGTTAACTGTTTCATGCCGGTTGACCTGCCGGTGCGTCATGGACCCAGCTGTAGCCGGATTTTTCCAGTTCTTTAGCCAGTTCTTTATCGCCTGATTTCACGATGCGACCTTCAGACAACACGTGTACATAATCCGGCACGATATAGTCCAACAGCCGCTGATAGTGAGTGATCATGACTACAGAACGATCTTCGGTACGCAGCGCGTTAACACCTTCTGCAACGGTTTTTAGCGCATCGATATCGAGGCCTGAGTCAGTTTCGTCAAGAATCGCCAGCGCGGGTTCGAGCACGGCCATTTGCAAGATCTCGTTACGTTTTTTCTCACCACCGGAAAAACCTTCGTTGACACTGCGGTGCAGGAATTGCTCATCCATTTTCACCAGTTCCATTTTGCTGCGTACCAGCGTCAAGAAATCAATGGCATCAACTTCATCTAATCCCTGATATTTACGCACCGCGTTCAGCGCCGCTTTCAGCAGATAAATATTACTGACACCGGGGATTTCCACCGGATACTGAAACGCCAGAAATACACCGCGCTGAGCACGTTCTTCCGGTTCCAGTTCCAGCAGGTTTTCACCTTTGTAAATTACTTCGCCTTTGGTGATTTCATAACCATCACGGCCGGCCAGAACATTTGATAATGTGCTTTTACCGGCACCGTTAGGGCCCATA
>CAMPHB010000197.1 GCA_946885755.1 uncultured Methylophaga sp.
CATCTCTGTCCTAATCTTTTAATGGCAGGGCCAGTGCCTGTAATACATAGCCATCTGATAAATTCTGCACTATAGCAACCACGCTTAACTCATCGCGTTGCCAGTCATCTGCAAGTTCAATTTCCTGCTTGATCTGACTGCTGCCATCCGCATTCAGGTCAAACGGCCCCAGCCATTTGCGAACCAGATTCTGATGATTAAAATCGCGCCCGGCATTATCACCACCACGAACTTTGCTGAAAATATTATCTTCGGTAACGGCAAGATACAGTTTGCTGTGTTCGCGATTATCATCACCCTCGACCATTAGTTGGGCTTTAACCTGCAGGTTATCTGGCTGTTCACTGACTTGTAAGCTGATATCCGCTTCTGACTGGTAGTTATTCAGAAAACCAATCACATCGATCAATTGATCTTGCCAGCTATGAACGGTTTCACCACTGACCACCAGCTCCGGGGTAAAAATATGTTCGAAGCGGTTTAAATGCGCCAGCTGTTTTTGCCGTTTGGTAAAGACCGGACTGGCAAATTGATCGATCCAACCTTTGCGATCATTGAGATAATCAATATGGAATGCCAGTACGATCAGTTGATCATTACTAATGCCTTCTTCAGGCAATTGATTGACGTATTTTTCAGCAGCAGGACACAAACCACAGCCTTCAGAAACAAACATTTCAAGCAAGGCAACATGCTGCTCGGCAGATTGTGCCTGCCAGGTCTGAGCAACTGCCATTGTCGGAGCACTCAGCACAAATAGTAAAAACAGTTTGTTTAAGCATTGCATAACACCACTCCCGAAAAAACAACCGCGTCTATAGTAAGACCCGATCAGAGTTCGGTTTTACTGCCACTGGCGTCATTTATCAAGGCTAGCTCACGTAAAACGGCGGTAGCGTAGCTGCCGGGCGGCAGACTGAAGCTGACCATCAGGCTATTATCTTCGGCAAATTGCCAGACGAAGTTCGTCGGGAATAAACGCAAAGCGCGCCGCTCATGACTCAGCCCAAGCTTTTCCAGTTCTGTCTGCCAAATCTGCCATTCGGTTAGCACCTGCTTTTCCAGCGCCAGACTCTGCAAGGTATTGGGTGAATTGCCTTTGCCCCATAAAGGACCGGTCGGATGAATATCCATCTCGGTAAGCCGTTTGGTAATGGTCTCATCAACGGCTTCCGCCAGAAAATAACTGGCACGGGTACCACTGAGCAGCATGATGTCGCCGGGCAACGCTGTCGCCCAATTCTGTTGTTTGATGCGTTCAGCCAGAACCAGATTAAATAACCAGCTTCTTGCTGCTGAGATAATCATACTACGCTGATTGCGCTTTTGTGGTGCCGGTCCACCATTGAACCAGTCATTGGCTTTTTGCAGATTCAAACCATCACGGCCAAAACGCTGTTCCGCAAAGTAATTGGGTACGCCCTGCTCAGAAATTCGTTGCAGGTTAGCTTGCCAGAGCGCTTTATCACCCTGCAGATCGGTCAAGCGCAATTTGAAATGATTACCACCCAGAGCACCGCGTTTAAGTTTTTTACTGTGACGGACCTGTTTTAAAACCTGCACTTCATCACTTTGCATTTGTGACCAATCAGGTTCCGGCAGCCCCTGCAAATTAATACTGAACCACTGGCAAGTCACCGCATGACGGTCTTTTAAACCGGCATAACCCACGGCCACTGGTGATACTTTGGCAAAACGGGCAATCTGCTGCGCCAGCCAATCGGTGTTGGTGCCAATTTTTTGTACATATAACCAGACGTGGCTGCCCTCACCTTCAGGTTGAAACGGCAATTGTTCAGCCACCTGAAAATCACTGGCGGTAACTCGGATAGTGGCGCTGCAATCAGCAATATCGCCCGCTCTGGGCAGTGCACGGAAATCCATCATTAAATACTGCGATCCCGCTCCAGTAATACCACTGCATGGGCAGCAATGCCTTCTTCGCGGCCCGCAAAACCGAGTTTTTCAGTCGTCGTCGCTTTAATATTGATAGCACTGGTCTCAATATGAATATCTTCGGCCAGTAATTCACGCATCTGCGGAATAAACGGTGCCAGTTTCGGTTGCTCAGCAACAACTGTACTGTCGATATTGACTACCTGCCAACCCAGATGATGTACATCGGCAATCACCCGCCGCAGCAAAATACGACTATCAATGCCAGCATAGGCATGATCGGTATCAGGAAAATGATGGCCGACATCCCACAAACCGGCAGCACCGAGAATCGCATCACATAACGCATGGATCAACACATCACCGTCAGAGTGGGCTTCCAGTCCCATGGTATGCGGAATGGTCACACCGCCAATAATCAGCTTGGGGCCTTCTTTAAAGCGGTGAACATCATAACCATGACCAATTCTCATACAGCATCTCCGCGTTGTTGTTGCAGATATAAAGCTGCCAGGGCTAAATCATTTGGCAGGGTAATTTTGAGGTTATCGGCATGGCCTTCCACCATCGTCGGCTGATAGCCGGCATATTCCATCGCACTGGCCTCGTCGGTGACTTTACACTGTGCCAGACGGGTTTGCTCAAGTGCTTTTAGCAACGTCTGCAATCGGAACATTTGCGGGGTGGCGGCACGCCACAGGTTGTCGCGGCTGACAGTTTCAATGATACGATTTTGCGGGTCGACTCGTTTGACCGTTTCGGTGACCGGCACACCCAGAATACCGCCTACCGGGTCCTGCGACAGTTCAGCCAGCATGCGGTCAATATCACTGTGGCGCAGACAAGGCCTGGCGGCATCGTGTACCAGCACCCAGGGATCACTATCAGCGATATTTTTTAAAAAATTGAGTGCATTCAATACAGAGTCGGCCCGTTCAACACCACCGGCAGCACGGTATAACGGCCAGCTTGCAGGAATCGCTAATAACGACCAGTAGGGATCATTATCGGCAACCGCAACAACCACACCGGCGATTTGCGGATGGCTTATCAGCCGCTCCAGCGTGTGCATGATGACCGGTTTATCACACAGGTTTAAATACTGTTTGGGCCGATCTGCCTGCATACGGCTGCCATTGCCGGCTGCCGGCACAATCGCCCACACCTGCTCAGTCATCTGTTTCAGGTTCGATTACGTGAAAAAAGGTTTCACCGGGTTTGATCATACCTAATTCGCTGCGCGCCCGTTCTTCGAGCGCATCGAGGCCGCTTTTTAAATCAGCAACCTCGGCGGCCAGCACCGCATTACGCTCTTCAAGCTTTTCATTATCCTGACGCTGTTTTTCAACGGCATGATGCAGACGCAACAATGAGGGTAAACCATCATGACTCAGCCAGAGCCGATACTGCAAAACCACCAGAATGGCGATCAGCAAAATCATCACCGGCTTCATGGCCTAACCTGCATCAGCGTTGGAAAGCCTTCATGCCCGGATAATATGCACTGCTGCCAAGTTCAGCTTCAATACGCAGCAACTGATTGTATTTGGCAACGCGATCGGAACGCGATAATGAACCGGTTTTGATTTGACCACATTGGCTGGCCACCGCCAGATCGGCAATAAAGGTGTCTTCGGTTTCACCGCTGCGATGCGACATAATGGCACCATATTTGGCCGTGGCAGCCATTTCCAGCGCATTGCGGGTTTCGGTGAGCGTGCCGATTTGATTGAGTTTGATCAAAATGGCATTGGCGATATTTTGATCAATACCTTTTTTCAGAATCTCGGTATTGGTCACAAACAGATCATCACCCACCAATTGCACATTGGCACCGATTTTATCGGTCAAATATTTCCAGCCGGCCCAGTCATTTTCATCCATGCCGTCTTCGATACTGATGATGGGATATTTGCTGACCCAATCCGCCAGCAAGTCGCCCATTTGTTCAGCACTCAGACGTTTGTTTTCTGATTGCAGGAAGTACTCGCCATCT
>CAMPHB010000198.1 GCA_946885755.1 uncultured Methylophaga sp.
CTTCTGATTCAGTGCCACACCAAACGGCTGCTCTTGTTCGATCATCGAGAAGGTGACGCTGGAATTACTGCCGCCAATAACTTCCAACACCGGACCAGAATGATACTGCCAGAGCATCAGGTTTTCTGGCTGACCCTGTTTGCCACTCATCGGATTAAACAAGGCATACTCTTCGCCGTCAAAAACCTGCAAATAATCAATTAGTGATTGCCGGCGACGGCCATCTTCGAGTTCAAGGGCATGCACCTGGCGGGCCGGTACACCGGATTGTTGCAGTAATTGTACCAGCCAGGCTGTGCGTGGTTTGACCTGTGCCAGTAACTCGGCCGTTTGCTTAAGATTGTTGAACACCACAATCAGCTCGCGTGCTAGGGTGTATGGTGAAGCAGAACGCGCCGTAGCACCATCCAGCAATTGCTGCGCGGCCGTAGCATAAGGTTCTTTTTCAAGAACGGCTTTAATTTCTGGCGGGCTAATCGGCTGTGACGGGATCGCGTAAGGATCCACCAGCATATCGACTTTGTAATATAAGGACTGATTGCCACTTGCTTTGCGGATTGACCATTCCACCCGTTTGCCGTTGGCACGTTCTTCATAGGCCAGTCCGTAACCGGGGCTGGCCGTTTGTTGATTCAGATGGGTAAAACCGGGCTGGGTGCCGGGGATAGCCAATGAGGCAATCACTTCTTCACCGGTCGCTTCAAAATCGACTTTGGCTTCAATCGACCAGGTTTGCCGCGTTTCGCCGGGCAACCAGGGAATATCCAGCGCCATGTGGCGGTGCAGTGTCAGACCAATGCCGGCAATAAATAACAAACCGACCAGAACATAAAACGGCGTACGCGATGCCATAGGTTTCCTTAGCTAAATCTTAATTATCGGCGTCTTCATCACTATCAGGGGCCGATTCGGGGCGATCTTTCAATGGCTCCGGTTTAGGCTGATGATAGCTTTTAGCCACATCAATCAGCGCAATATCCCGCAAAAATTCGCGACCCAGCAAAATCGGATAGGTCATTGAGGTGCGATCGGTCAGCGTAAATTCAGCGGTATCGGTAAATTCACCGATTTTAATGGTCAGCTCAACCACCGGCCGGCGGTCAATTTCTTCGCTGGATGCCTGACGGATCCGCGCGAAACGTACCAGTGGCGCTTCGACTTCATAGCTGTCATCCACATCGTCGTCAGGCACCATGTTAAAACGCACCCATTTTTTGCCGTCACGTTCAAACTCGACAATATGGTGTGCTGACAAAGAAGACGTGGTAGCACCGGAGTCAACCCGGGCACGGAAAACCCGGTTGACCGCTTCCAGCCAGAGCCATTCGGTGCGACCGAGAATGATTTTGTCATCGACGGTCGGTGGTGCAATCTTCGGACATTCTTTTGGTGATTCCGGGGTGGTCATCATCACCACCGGTTCCGGTTGTTTATCGAGTTTGTCGTTGATGCTCAGTAACTGGCGGGAGGCGGCTTTTTGTGATGACTGGATATCGTTGATTTCGGCCAACTGGTTTTTATGTTGTTCAGTCAGACCCGCGCAGTAGTCCCGCCATTTTTCATTGATGCGGGTTTCTGATTCCAGCAGAGCAGTCTGTAATTGTGCTGGTGTTAACACCGGTTTTGGCTCGGACTGAATACAGCCGCTGATCACACCACAGATGATCAAAACGAGCGGGGTTTTAAACTTAACCATGGTTATCCTGTTTATGTCAGTCGACGGTGGGTTGCCGTCGATTTTGCAAAGGGTAAATTGTACGCGTTGCCGTCAGTGGCTTGCGGATTTTTTTGTGAGTAAGTGCACATAGCGGCCTAAATCACGATAAGCAGGCAAACGGCAATATTGCTTTTCCAGTTGATACAGGTCTTTTGTATCTGTTTCTGCGCGCGCCGCTGCCGGTATATAGTCACTGAACACACGAATACCACTATGACAGACAATCTCAAAGCCATTTTTCAGTAGCCATTCGCAGACCACATGCGGAAACAACGGATGTGGTGGGCTCAGCCGGTTACCTTCACCAATATAGCGGTCGTCAATGATGGCTGGCAAGCGCCAGCCGCCGCGCAGCACATTTTGATAGACCATGGCGTTGCGATTGTAAAACATCAGCGACAGATAACCGCCGGCTTTTACTTTGCCGGCAAGCACTTGTAAACCCTGCATTGGCGCGGCCAGCCATTCCAGCACAGCATGGTTAATGACCAGATCAAATTCACCGAGTTCGTCAGCCAGTGTTTGCGCAGATTGCTGGTAAAAATCAGCCGCAAGATTGGCAGCCATAAATGCCTCGCGTGCTTTGTCCAGCAGTTTTCCGGAAATATCACATAAGGTCAGCTGATGCCCATTTTCTGCCAGCCATAAACTGATTTGGCCGAGCCCGCAGCCGGCATCCCAGATATTCAGCGGCTGGCCATGGGCCAGTTCGGCGAGATCTTCCTTGAGAATTTCCAGCCGCAGCCGGCCTTTTTCGGTGTTGTAAATGCGGTCGCTGAACCGATCGGCTAAATCATCAAAATTTCGATCGTCCATCAGGCCGCGGGTTTCAACAAATCTTCAAGCAGGTTATCGAGCGCCATTATGCGGCTGTCGGCATCTGGCATATCACCACTGAATTTCAGCTTGTCCTGACCATCGAGCTTAAAGCGCGCCGGTTGTTTCTGAATCAGCTCAATGATTTTCATCGGTTCGATATTGGGCTTTTCATCAAAAATCAGCCGGCCGCCCTGATCATAAACATCGATCTTACGAATGCCGACGGCTTTGGCTTTGATACGCATTTCATGCACGGCAAACAAGGTTTTGACCTGATCCGGCAACAGACCAAAGCGATCCACCATTTCCACCTGTAATTCATGCAATGCGTCTTTATCGGCTGCGGCTGCAATACGCTTATAAAGCACCAGCCGGTTATGCACATCGGGTAAATAATCATCTGGGATCAAAGCCGGCACATGTAAATCAATTTCCACCATATGCCGGTCAATGCTGTCGATGGATGGTGTCTGACCCGATTTCAGGGCTTTGACGGCGCGTTCCAGCAATTCGTTATATAGACCGAAACCGATTTCCTGCATCTGGCCGCTTTGTTCGTCACCAAGCAGTTCACCAGCACCACGTATCTCCATATCGTGCGTCGCCAGGGTAAAGCCGGCACCCAAATCTTCAATCGATTCGATGGCTTCCAGACGTTTAACGGCGTCAGGTGTCATGGCGTTTTGTGGCGGCGTGATCAAATAAGCATAGGCACGATGATGACTGCGACCGACCCGGCCACGGATCTGATAGAGTTGGGCAAGGCCCAACTTGTCAGCACGATCAATAAAAATGGTGTTGGCAGACGGCACGTCAATACCGGTTTCGATAATGGTGGTGCAGACCAGCACATTAAACCGCTGATGGTAAAAATCGAGCATCACTTGCTCCAACTCACGCTCGCGCATCTGACCGTGAGCAATACCGATGCGTGCTTCGGGCATCAGACTTTCCAGTTCGCGGGCGACGCGGTCAATATCTTCAACCTTGTTGTGCAAGTAATAAACCTGCCCGCCGCGTTTGATTTCGCGCAGCATACCTTCGCGGACTTTATCGGCATTCCATTGCAGTACAAAGGTTTTAATCGCCAATCGCCGTGCCGGTGCGGTGGCAATAATCGACAAGTCGCGAATGCCGGAAATTGACATATTCAGCGTACGCGGGATCGGCGTTGCCGTCAGTGTCAGTACATCGATATGGGTACGATACTTTTTCAGCTGCTCTTTTTGAGTAACGCCGAAACGATGTTCTTCATCGAGAATAAACAGGCCGAGGCGCTTTGGCTGAATATCCTGTTGCAGCAGTTTATGGGTGCCGATAATGATATCGGCGGTACCGTCAGT
>CAMPHB010000199.1 GCA_946885755.1 uncultured Methylophaga sp.
CAACAATTCGGTCATTAAAGGCTTTGGCCTGATTGGTATGCGTGAGCGGGTTTCGGCGCTCGGTGGTAAAATCGCCTTTGATACTGAAGAAGGCATGGGCTTGCAGGTGCGGGTGCTGATTCCGCTGAAAGGTGCAGAATAATATGAAACAAACCGTCACAATTTTAGTGGTTGATGATCATCCGATTGTCCGTGCTGGTTGCCGGCAGCTGATCCAGCAGATCCCCAATGCCAAAGTGGTTGAAGCGGAAACGGGTGAAGAGGGGTACCGCTTGTTTCAGGAACTCTATCCGGATATGGTGCTGCTGGATATTACCTTGCCGGGTGTTGGTGGTCTGGAAGTGTTGCGGCGGATTCGTGCTAATCGTGATAACGCCAAAGTGTTGATGTTCAGTATGCATGAGGATCCGGTATTTGCCTCGCGGGCTATGCAGGCCGGTGCCCGAGGTTATATCACCAAAAATAATGCCGCCGACCATCTGGTCGAAGCGGTCAGCAAAGTGCTGGAAGGTAAGATTTATTTAAGCCCGGATATGGCACAGCAACTGGCTATGCTCAATATTGATTCAGGTACCAGTGCGCTCAGCGATTTGTCACGTCGGGAGCTGGAAATTCTGCGTTTACTGGGTGAAGGTAAAAGCATGAACGAGATTTCTGATGTATTGGGGATTAGTTACAAAACCGTTGCCAACAACCTGACACAAATCAAAAGCAAGCTGGATATCAACAAGACTGCCGAGCTGATGCGTTTTGCCATCAGTCATGGTTTGTCGTCATAAGTGACTGATTTCACAAAAACTCCATAAAAAGAGCAGCTTGCAGGAAGTTCTTCCCGTTGTATTTGGGATAAGTCGCTCATGGCAAATCCCGTTGCGGTCTCTATTATATGCAACAAGTCCATAGGAAATGTTCAGCTTCTATAGTCTTATATTTCTCTCTCCTTCTATGAAGGTTTTAGCCAGACCCGCCCGGTCTGGCTTTTTTTTGCCTATCAGAATTTAAATGATAATTAATCTCATTTAGACTTCCCAAGCATATTTTCTCCTGATAATATGGCGCTTCGTTTTTTAACGCCTGACAACAGGAATTCATATATGTCTTTATTCGCCAATCGATTGTCGCTTTGGCGGCCCGTTTTGATAGCTGGCAGCCTGATGTTGCCAATGTCGTTCAGCTGGGCCGGTGCACTTGATCAAGCCATTGACGAGCAGGTTGCAACTGACGCGGCTGCCCAGCAATCTCAGGAGCAAATCGATAATCTTGATGATGAAACCCGCCAGTTGCTTAATGAATATCGTGCGGTGTTACGTCAGACCCAGAGTTTAGAGGCGTATAACGATCAATTGGATGCGTTGGTGAAATCTCAGCAGCAGGAGCTGGATTCGATTGACGAGCAATTGGCCAACATTGAAACCACCCAGCGCGACATTCTGCCGATGATGATCAAAATGATCGATGTGCTGGAGCAGTTTGTGGCCTTGGACGTGCCGTTTTTACCTGAAGAACGCTCACAGCGGATTGCACAGCTCAAAGAACTGATGGATCGCAGCGATATCAACCTGTCGGAAAAATACCGGCGCATTCTGGAAGCCTATCAGGTGGAAACCGAATATGGCCGCACCATCGAAGCCTATCAGGGCGAAATCGAAACAGATGGTGAAGTCCGTAACGTAGATTTTTTGCGTATCGGCCGGGTCAATCTGTATTACCTGTCCTTGGATGAACGTGATGCCGGTGTCTGGAATCATGATGAACAGCGTTGGCAGGCTCTGGATAGCAGCCATAACAAAACCATTGCCGAGGGTCTGAAAGTGGCCCGTAAACAATTACCGCCCAACCTGCTGGTGTTGCCGGTGAAAACCGCAGGAGCTGAATAATGAAATTTGTGTTAGCAAATATACTGGTATTGCTGTCTTCGGCGGCTTTTGCACAAACACCGGCAAACCTTGAGGAACTGCTGGAACAAGTCAAACGTGACCGGGTAGTAGAACAGCAGCAAAACCAAATGCGTGAGCAGGAGTTTTTGGAAGCGCGTAATCAACAGGCTCAGTTACTGGAAGCCGCCAAAGCGGAACTGGCGCAGCAGGAACAGCGCACTGAATCATTAAATAATGCTTTTGAAGCCAACGAAAATCAGCTGGCTGAACAAGAATCACTGCTCAATGAGCGGTCCGGTTCACTTGGTGAATTATTCGGTACCGTCCGGCAAATCGCCAATGAAAGTCGCGCGATGCTGGAAAGCTCGGTGACCAGTGTGCAATATCCGGAACGGGTTGAATTTTTGCAGCAACTTGCGGAACGTAAACAGCAACCCACCATCGACGAACTACGCGAACTGTGGCTGGTGCTGCAACAGGAAATGACTGCATCCGGCAAAGTGGAAACCTTCACCTCGCCGGTGATCACCGCTTCCGGTGAAGTTGCCGAGCGTGATGTGACCCGCATCGGTGTGTTCACTTTCTTTAGTGAAGGTAACTACCTGCGTTACTTGCCGGAAACCCAGGATCTGGTTGAACTGGCCCGTCAGCCGGTGCCGCGTTTGCAGGAAATCGCCCGCGAATTTGAAAATGCCGATGCCGGTGAATGGCAGCCGGTTGTGGTGGATCCGACCCGTGGTGCGATTATGGCGCTGCTGGTGCAAACCCCCGATTTAAAAGAACGTATTCAGCAAGGCGGCTGGATCGGTTACATCATTATTGCGCTGGGGGTGATTGGTTTACTGATTGCACTGGTGCGTTTTGTGTTGCTGTTTAAGGCCGAACGTGGTGTTCGCAAACAACAAAAACAAACCACGCCCGATAATAAAAACCCGCTGGGTCGTATTTTGTCGGTGTATGACGAGAAACACGCCGATGATGTGGAAACCCTGCAGCTGAAACTGGATGAAGCGATTTTGCGTGAAACACCGTCGATTGAACGCGGTCTGGTGACGCTGGCGATACTGGCCGCGGTTGCACCGATGCTGGGGCTGCTGGGGACGGTATCGGGCATGATTGAAACCTTCCAGTCGATCACCTTGTTTGGTACCGGCGATCCGAAACTGATGTCAGGCGGTATTTCACAGGCATTGGTGACCACTGAATTGGGGCTGGCCGTGGCGATTCCAATTTTGTTGATTCACAGCGCGCTATCGAGCAAGAGTAATCGTCTGATCCAGATCCTCGACGAAGAAAGTGCGTCGATTGTTGCCCGTAACGCTGAGCAGCACAAAAACCGTGACGGATAATCTGTTTCAAATTCAGCTGTTGATGGAAAGCGGCGGCACCGTGCTGTGGCTGATCCTGCTGGCGTCGGTGATTATGTGGACCTTAATCATCGAACGTTATGTCTATCTGTTTTTATTGCATCCTAAAGAAAAACAGAAGCTGATTGACCACTGGCATCAGCGTGTTGATCGCACCAGCTGGTATGCACAACAGATCCGGCTGGGGCTGATTGCCGAGAGTCGCATCAGTCTGGAGCGTTATCTGGTGTTGATCAAAACCCTGACCATGGCATTGCCGATGCTGGGGCTGCTGGGGACGGTGCATGGCATGATTCAGACTTTTGATGTTATGACGGTATTTGGCACCGGTAACACCCGCGGTATGGCTGGCGGTATTTCGATTGCGCTGATAACGACGATGGGCGGTCTGCTGACTGCTTTGTCCGGGCTGTATTTCAGCACCCAATTACAACAACGGGTAACCCGTACAGTCGACAATGTCGCTGACGCGTTACGCCGGGATTAGGACTTGTTATGAGAAACCGACATTCCCGTCGTCAAAGTGGCGGTATCGCAGAAATCAATATGACGCCACTCATCGATATGGTGTTTATTCTGCTGATCTTTTTTATTGTCACC
>CAMPHB010000200.1 GCA_946885755.1 uncultured Methylophaga sp.
AGGGCTATGAAGGTGACACCATCAGCAGCGCGCTGTGGGCCAATGGCATTAAAGTACTCGGCCGCAGCTTTAAATATCACCGCGCCCGCGGGCTGTTAAGTTTTGCCAATCATGATGTCAATGCACTGATGACTGATGGCGAAGACACCAATATCCGTGCTGATGTCTGGCCGGTGAGTCATGGCATGCAGTTACAGGCAGTCAATACTGACGGTGGTGTTATTAAAGATAAAAACAAATATATCGATTATTTATCGCCATTTTTGCCGGTTGGTTTTTACTACAAAACCTTTTATAAGCCGAAACAGATGTTTCCCTTCTGGGAAAACAAAATCCGTAAAGCGGCCGGTCTCGGTAAAGTTAATTTTAATTACCCGCGGATTATTAAGCCTAAACGTTACGCCCATTGTGATGTGCTGATCGTTGGGGCCGGCGCGGCAGGTTTATCAGCGGCTTTAACAGCAGCTGCTGAAGGTCTCAAGGTGATCCTGGTTGACGAAAATCAACAGGCAGGTGGCAGCCTCAGTTATGACTATGCCGGTGAACAAAGCGTTGCTGAGCTGCGCAATACGCTGCTGAGTGACGTGCAAGCACAGAAAAATATCCAGCTGATAACCGATGCCTATGCCGGCGGCTATTACGCTGATCATTTGGTACCGATTGTTGAAAAAAGCGGTATTACCAAAGTGCGCGCCAAGACAGTCATTGTGGCCAGTGGTGTGTTTGAACAGCCCCCCGTGTTCCGCTATAACGATTTGCCTGGTGTCATGCTGGGCAGCGCAGCACAGCGCCTGATTCACCGTTATGCCGTTATGCCCTTCAAAAAAGGTGTGGTGGTCACGGCCAATGATCATGGTTATCGGGTTGCCCTGGATTTGACCGCTATTGGCTCAGAAGTTGTTGCCATTATTGATATGCGCAGCAACGGTGCTGATCAGGAACTGACACAGAAGCTTAAAGATGCCGGTATTGCGGTGCATAAAGGCAGTTGTATTTATGAAGCCGTACCGGGTAAAGACAAGCTGAGCATTAAAGAGGTAGTGGTTTGCCCATATGATGAAACCACAGCCGAAGCGGATACGGCCGGCAGTGTGCGACTGAAATGTGACGGTGTCGCGATGAGTGCCGGCTGGGCACCGGCTGCAGCATTGCTCTATCAGGCGGGCACGAAGATGGGCTACAGCTACGACATCGAGCAGTTTGTGCCGGCACAACTGCCGGAAGGCATATTTGCTGCCGGTAAAGTCAATGGTGTGTTTGATTTGAAAGCCCGACTGCAAGATGGTCGCCGTGCTGCAGCAGAAGCGGCCGGTTACCTGGGTAAACCCGTTACAGTGGAAGCAGTCAATGCTGTCGCATTGGCATCACCAAGCCATCCCTATCCCATCGTCAATCACCCAAAAGGTAAGAATTTTGTCGATTTTGACGAAGACATTCAGGTCAAGGATTTTATCAATGCTGCCAAAGAGGGCTTTGACAATATTGAACTGATGAAACGCTTCACCACAGTTGGTATGGGCCCAAGTCAGGGCAAACATTCCAATATGAATGCGATTCGCATCTTGGCACGGATCCGTCAGTTGCCGGTGGAAAAAGTCGGCAGCACCACCGCCCGGCCATTTTTCCACCCGACACCCATTGGCCATCTTGGCGGCCGTGGATTCCATCCGCACCGTTACACCGCTATGCACCAATGGCATGTGGATCATGGTGGTGAAATGATGGAGGCCGGTATCTGGTTGCGGCCTGCTTATTATGTGCCCGCAGGGTCAGGTTTGACAGCCAGTGAGGCGGTACAACAGGAAGCCCTGGCCGTGCGTAACAGTCTGGGCATGATTGACGGCAGTACCTTGGGCAAGATTGAAGTGTTTGGTCCGGATGCAGCCGTTTTTCTGGAGCGCTTTTACACCGGCAAATTTGCCGATCAAAAAGTGGCTGGCAGTCGCATTGCCATGCTGCTGGATGAAGCCGGTGTGATGGTCGATGATGGTGTTGCGGTGCGGATGGCCGAAGATCAATTTTATGTTTCCACCAACTCATCCAATGCGGCCACCGTTTACCGTGAAATGCAGCGTAATGTGCAGTTATGGAAAATGCAGGTGACGCTGGTCAATCTGACCGGTGCCATGGCTGCGATGACGGTGGCCGGTCCGGCCTCACGCAAGGTATTGGCGACGTTGACGGAGATTGATTTATCAGCAGAGGCGATGCCGGATGGATCTTTCCGAACCGGTCAAGTTGCTGGCGTTGATGCCCGCGTGATGCGCGTTAGCTTTGTGGCGGCACTGGCCTTTGAAATCCACGTGCCTTACAAAAATGGCCTGCATGTCTGGCAAGCGCTGATGACAGCCGGTGAAACATCCGGTATCCGGCCCTTTGGCACCGATGCCCAGCGTCTGCTGCGCTTAGAAATGGGCCATCATCTGGTCAGTCATGACACCGATGGTCTGACCAATCCGTTTGAAGCTCATTCAGAATCACTGGTGGCGATGGATAAGCCATTTTTCATCGGTCAGCGCAGTCTGAAAATTCTGTCGAAGAAACCGCTCAACAAAAAGCTAACGACTTTTGTTTTGGATAAGGGCTTTAACGGTGAGTTACCTAAGGAATGTAACCTGGTCATTGACAGCACCAATCAAATTGCCGGCCGCGTGACCAGCATTTCCTACAGTAGCTACCTTGAACGTTTTATCGGGTTTGCCTTTGTCCCCCCCGAACAGAGCCGGGCCGGAAGTCAGTTCCAGATCCGAGCTGACTCTGGTGCGATGGTGAAAGCGACAGTTAGCAATGCCCCGTTTTTTCACCTTTTAGAGCGTAACGGAGAAAGATGATGGAAGACGCCGTATCAATCAGCCCGGCAATTCCGGCGTATGCCACGCGGAAACCGGTTTTGGGCGAAATAAATGGCATGCAAACCGCGTTAAGTTTTGTAGCTCAGGATGTTGAGACGGCACACAGTCAGGCGCTTTGTCTCTGCGATGTCAGCAGTTTGGAGCGTTTTGGCGTGAAAGGCCCCAATGCAGCGAACTGGTTGCAAACAGCAGGAATGATCTTGCCTGACAGCGCCAATAGCTGGGTTTTGCAAGATAACGGCAGTTTGTTGATGCGCCTGGGTAACAGCGAATTTCTGTTGGAAGATCGCCTGGAAAATACACTTGCCAAAACTTTGGATAACACCGCGATGGACGGCAGTGGTGTGCATAAAGTGTTACGCAATGATGCGGCTTTTATTGTCAGTGGCGAACAGGCCGGGGCTTTGTTTTCTCAAGTCTGTGCCATCGATTTGACTGGTGAGACACTGGCAGATAACCGGCTGGTAATGACGTCGCTCGCCGGAGTTTCAGTAACGTTGCTGAAACAGACCCTTAATGGCCTGATCGTTTATCGCATCTGGTGTGACGGCACTTTCGGACCATACCTCTGGGAAACCCTGGTTGACATTATTGAACAACAGGGCGGCGGCCCGGTTGGTTTCAATTTTTACTACACGCTTAATTAATCACCAACGCTGTTTTGATAAACAGAAGGAAAAAGCTCATGAAATATGAACACGATGACACACTGCTTGCGTCAGCCCAGCTTGAGCAAGCCAAAAAGTTTCTGAAAGACAACGATGTGAAATACGTGCTGGCCCAGTTTGTTGATATTCACGGTGTTGCCAAGGTCAAATCGGTGCCGTCGTCACACCTTGAAGATATTACCAGTAACGGTGCCGGTTTTGCCGGTGGCGCTATCTGGGGCATGGGCATTGCGCCTAATGGTCCGGACTATATGGCAGTTGGTGATTTAAGCACATTGACTTTATTGCCCTGGCAACCGGGTTATGCCCGCATCATC
>CAMPHB010000201.1 GCA_946885755.1 uncultured Methylophaga sp.
GCCAAAAATCCCGGCCGGAAAGCCGGACAACTATCAGAAATCTGTGGCTGGCTGGTGATTTTGTCCATCATCCATTTCCGGCCACGCTGGAAACAGCTATCTATAATGGCCGCCGTTGTGCTCAACAGGTTTTGCAGATCGATAACTAAACATGTTACAAAGCTCTGCAAGAAAGATGTTTTTTTGTGTGATCAAAATTGTCGAATTCGTTGAATTGGCTTGTTATACTCTGATTTTTACTCAACCAAAGAAGGGAATGTCATGTTAAGTCGTTTACGTTTACTGTTAACTGGTCTGTTTTTAAGCTTAGCGCTGATCGCCTGTGGTGATGATGCGGCCAACACAAATGAAGCTGCTGACACGGCTGCCCCGGAAGCCGAAGCAGCTGCTCCTGAGTCAGCTCCAGCCGGCGATGATTCTGCAACTGTTGCCGAAGGCACCAGCGAAGCTGACCTGCTGGCCAAATACGGCGAACCGGATCTGAAACAAGAAACCAATGTTGATGATTATCAGGTTGTCTTTTATGAGTGGAATACTGATGAAGGTTTAGTCAGTGTTCAAGTGCACAACGGTGAAGTTGCATTCAGTCAGTTCACTGCTAAATAATCAGCCTGATGCCGTTTGCGGCTGAGGCAAACCTGCTTCAGGATCAAGTCATTATCGTTACCGGTGCCGCTGGCGGCATCGGTAGCGAAGTGGCAAAAGCTTATGCCCGTCACGGCGCGACGGTTGTTTTACTCGATAAACAACTGCCCGCACTGGAAAAAGTCTACGATGCCATTGTTGCTGATGGTAGTCCCCAACCTGCTTTGTACCCGCTGGATTTAAAGGGTGCTAACGCGCAGGATTATCAACAACTGGTTCAGCGTATCAGCGATAATTTTGGTCGTCTTGATGGTTTGGTACATTGTGCGGCCAGCCTTGGTCAGTTAGCCCCTGCTGTTCATCAGGATTTGAAAACCTGGGGCGAAACACTGCATATCAATCTGACCGCTGCCTTTTTGCTGACCCAGGCTTGTTTACCATTATTACAAAACACCAGCACACAAAGTTTTATTGTTTTCACCACTGACAGTAATCAAAACAAAGCCTACTGGGGTGCTTACGGCATAAGCAAAGCCGGCCTTGAAAACCTCTGTCAGCAATTGGCAAAAGAATTAGCGGCTGAAAACAAAGTCCGCGTCTGCTGTCTGGATCCGGGCCAGACCCGTACAGCGTTGCATGCCCGTGCCTATCCCGCTAAAGATCCCAAACAACTGCCAAGCCCTGATGCCGTGGTGCCGGCTTATTTATATCTGGCCAGTCCGCACAGCGGTCATTTACATGGTCAGTGTGTTAACGCCTTGTCAATTCTCTGACAGCAAATCCTAACCAATTGTTTATAAAAACTTTTTAGACACTGGCATAAAAATCGCTAGTAAATAGCACACAACTTATACTGAGTGCTATTTTATGATATCGTCCAGCAATTCTGGTCAGAGTAATTTACGGTTACTGACCACTGAGCAGCACAATAACACGGAAAATAATGCCGACAGCGAATTGCTGTTGCAGCGTTTGCCGATGTTGTTACAAACCACGCTGGATCTCCGCCAGTTACTGCAACTGTTTCACCAACAGTTACAAACCGTTCTGAAACATGATGGTTTACGCTTACAACATCCCCCATTACGCCAGGATCTCAAGTTTGGTCATACCGCCCATCATAATTGCCATTATCAGCTGGAAATTGATAAACAATCACTGGGCAAACTGTCGTTAAGCCGTGGCCGCCGCTTTAGTGACGACGAGATCCGGCTTATAGAAGACATGCTGTGCAAACTGGTCTATCCACTGCGCAATTGTCAGCAATATCAGCAGGCTTTGGATGCCGCGATGACCGATAAATTGACTGGCATGCCTAACCGCGAAGCTTTTGACCGGCATTTAGACCGGGAAATTGATTTAGCAAAACGGCTGAACTTACCACTCAGCTTATTGGTGGTTGATATAGATAATTTTAAAGCGATTAATGATGCCTATGGCCACAGTAGTGGTGACCGGGCTTTAACGCTGATAGCCCAGACGTTAATCAACTGTCTGCGGCGCAGTGATATTGCCTTTCGTTATGGTGGTGAAGAATTCACTGTGGTGCTCAGCCACTGCGAAATGGATACTGCAGCTCAGGTGGCCGAGCGTTTACTGCAGGCGGTCAGTCAGGTTATCTGCCATGATGGCGGCCGCAGTTTTTCCTTAACAGTTAGCATTGGCCTTGCCATGTTAAAAAGGGATGAAAACAGCTATCAGCTATTTGACCGTGCCGACAAAGCCTTATATCAAGCCAAATCCGAGGGCCGGAACCGAATCATTGGCACGCTAAGTTCAGCCTAATCGCGTCCGCGTATTCGTGGTGCTTTGCGTGGATTGAATTTCTCCGGCCGGGCTTTTTTGGCACCGCCACGCGCTGGCTTTTCATCTGATTCTACCGGTTTCTTTGCTGGCCATTTGCTGCTTGTCTTAGCAGGTTTGTCAGTAGTCTTACTGGTACGAATTGCTCCCCGGCCCGATTTAGGCGCTGCGGCTGCCTTACTTTTCAGACCGGCTTCTTCGTATAAATTATCGAGATCTTTGCCTTCCAGCGCCATCCAGCGCCCCGGTTTCAGTTTATTGGGCATAATCACCGGCCCGTAACGCAGCCGCATTAACCGGCTAACTTGTACGCCAATCGCTTCCCATAAACGCCGCACTTCACGGTTACGGCCTTCCTGAATCACTACGTGGTACCAGTGATTGGCACCTTCACCACCGGACTCCTGAATATCGGCAAATTTAGCTTCACCATCTTCAAGCATCACACCGTCACGCAGCTGCTGCATCATTTCCGGCGTTACTTCACCGAGTACCCGCACCGCATATTCGCGGTCCATCTGATTCGAAGGATGCATCAGCTGATTGGCGAGTTCACCATCAGTAGTCAGGATAATCAGACCGCTGGTATTTAAATCCAGCCGGCCGACACTGACCCAGCGACCCTGTTCAGGTGCCGGCAGCGATTGAAAAATAGTGCGGCGGCCTTCCGGATCATTGCGTGTGCAGACCTCACCAACCGGCTTGTGGTATAGCAAAACCTGCTGGGGTTGTTGCCACAGCCGTTTTGGTGAACAGGGTTTACCATCAAGTTTAACGGTATCGCCTTCTTTTAACTGATCACCAAGGCTGGCGGTAGTCCCATTGACGGTGACTTTGCCTTGCTCGATCCAGGTTTCCAGTTGCCGGCGCGAACCGTAACCAGCGCGGGCCAATACTTTTTGAATACGTTCTGCCATGTGTTTCCTTTGACTGACTATTTGTAAGCCAGCCCCATTGCGGCGCGGACCTCACTTAAGGTTTCCTGCGCGACTTCGCGGGCCGCAGCACTGCCGTCATCAATAATCCGGCGGACATCTTCAGGGTGCTGACTGAATTCTGCCGCACGCTCGCGAATTGGTTTGATTTCAGCACTGACCGCATCGATCAGCGGCCCTTTACAATCCAGACAGCCAATACCGGCGCTGCGGCAGCCTTCTTGCACCCATTGTTTCTGGGCATCATCAGAATACACTTCATGCAACTGCCAGACCGGACATTTATCCGGCTCACCGGGATCAGTACGCCGCACACGGTTTGGATCGGTGGGCATACGTTTGAGTTTTTCAGCGATATTCTGATCTGACTCACGCAGCGAGATGGTGTTGTTATAGGATTTGGACATTTTCTGTCCATCCAATCCCGGCATTTTCGATGCGGGTGTCAGCAAAGCTTTCGGCTCAGGCAAAATCACCTTGCCACCACCTTCCAGAAAACCAAATAACCGCTC
>CAMPHB010000202.1 GCA_946885755.1 uncultured Methylophaga sp.
TTAACCCGCTGGATGCAGGCAGCTTATGATTTACAGCAAACCGGTCAAACCCAAACGGCTGAAACGGCTTACCAGACTGCAATGCAACATTGGCCGGAAGCAGCTGATCCCGGCATTGCATTGGCCAACCTTTATTTTGAACAAGGCGATTTTGCCAGAGCCGATGAAGCTTACGCTGATTTACTGGCAAACAAGCCAGATACAGCCGTGTTATGGAACAATCGTGCTTACACCCTGCAAGCGCTTGATTGTAATGTGACTGCGCAACAGGCTGCACAATGTGCGCAAAAACTGTCGCCCGATGATGCCAATATCGCATCAACCGTTGAAGAAATGCAGCAAAACAGCGCCACTAATGCGGCAAATTGCCCGGTTATTAATTGCCCGGAATAAGCGCGTTATTCGGCTTCTAAGGCAATTTCAAATAACTGCGTCAGTACTATCGGGCTAATCATTGATGTCATCATCGCCATCATCACGCTGTTGCCTTGTTGGCTGGTGGCATCAACGGTTAACTGCATCGACGGTTGCGGACTGTCAACAAACACGCTGACGGCATCACTGGCCTGCTGTTTTAACTCTGGCGCCAAAGCCCGCCAGCTACTGATATCAGTCAACCACTGCTGTTTTAACTGTGCCCGGTAATCGGCTTCAGACAAATTTTCCTGAGCGGCGGCGGAGCGCATTAATGGCTCCCAAGCACCCTGATCCTGTACCGATAATTCACCCGAAATCAGCGCCAGCTGTGTCCAGGGCAACGCTAACGCAGCGCGGTTTTGCGGATCGCCAAGCAGCATTAACTGCTGTTTTAAATCCGGTACATTGCTAAAACGGCTATGCCAGTGAAAATCAACCAGCGACATGGCTTTGTTATCAGCCGGATGGTGTAACTGGCCATCCATCGTCAGCAATAACTGATCACGTTTGTCGTCATAATCCAGCGCCAGTAATTGCCGGTGACCGATACGGCCGCTGTTAATGCCAAGCGCCTGCAAATAACTGTGCAGTTGATTAAATTTGTTGTTTTGCTCAGTGAGCCGAACCAGCGTGATTACCGCATCACGGGTTTCTACATGCAGTGACTTGATGAAATCACGCTGTTCGTTGAGCTCAATATTTTTCAGCGTTAATGCATCAATCGAATGTGAACGCCCCTGCTGGTCGCGAATACGGACATTCTCAATCAGCACACTGCGATCGTAGGGGTTAGCACTGACTTGGCTGACCTGCACCTGCCAGCCGCTTTGATTTAATTTAACAATCAGCGCTTCAACCAGTCCCTTAGCCACCTCATCGGCGCGCAAAGTCGCCACAGCATGTGCGCTGCTTAAGCCAATAAAAATCAGGCAAACAGCTAACAACAGGCGGGGTTTGGCAAACAACACAGACGGACTCCGGAAATTCAGTGAATGCGCATATTATGAACGAGCGCCAGAAAAATGCGAAAAATTCTGTAAAAACCGGAGATTAGCGAATTGAAAGCATCATTCGGAATACAGATATTGCTGACAACCGATAAAAGCCTCGCGTATCACCGCGGCAGAACCAAAATAATGAGTAGCGTCATGTAAAGAATGATATTTCAACTCTAACAATTCACGCATTTTTTTCAGCGATAATTCCTCAACACCGTGACCGATATAATGGTTGAGAATAAAACTTATAAATTCCTGCTGTTTAGGATCAAAAAAGGCATGCTGAATTTGCGGTTGCGCATGCTCGACACGCTGCTGACGGGTTTGTGTTTCAGCCGCATAAGCCACATAGGCCAGAACGTCATAAACATCGCTGTCTTTGGCTTCAATAAGCTCTTTCATAGCATCAAGCTGCTGCTTGTCATAACCTGCCTCGGCCAAATCCATTATTAATTTGTCGCGGGTTTCCGGATCACTCCAGATAGTTCGTAATTGATCTTCATCGCCAAAAAACTGCGGCAAGTCATCAAACATACGTTCGACAAACTCACGTGCGGTAATCGGTTTACCATCCGGGCTCCAGTACATCACTGATGAAATGTGCCGGATCTGGCGGACTTTGCCATCTGATAACTGGATCTCAATCTTTTCAGGTCTGTCTGCTGGCGGCATATCAGGAGGCGTGACTGTTGGCGGAGTTTTTGGATCAATATCGCTAATGCCACCCGGCTTAGTTCGTTTTTCGGGAATCACCACCTCAACAGGATCACCATCCCATGCAGGATCGGCAAAGTTGTAATGCGCTTTTACGAAATCATAGATGGTGAAATATTCTTTGCCCTCATATAGCCTCGTACCCCGACCAATGATCTGCTTAAACTCAATCATGTTGTTACAAGGCCGCATCAGCACAATATTGCGGATATTACGGGCATCGACACCGGTGGAAAGTTTGCGTGAAGTGGTCAGCACGGTGGGAATCGTTTTTTCATTATCCCGGAAGGTTTTCAGATCGGTCTCACCAGCCGCGCCATCTGTTGCCGTCACCCGCACACAATAGTTTGGATTCGTCGTCCAGCCATTTTTAACGGCATATTGATTGACCATATCGCGCACTAACCCGGCATGTTCCTGCGTTGCACAAAAGACAATGGTTTTTTCATGCGGGTTGAACATCTCCATCCAGTATTCAACACGCTTTTGTTCACGTTCAGGAATAGTAATCAGCCGGTTAAAGTCGCCTTCTTTATAAAGCCGGCCGGGTTCCGGATCACCCTTGACCACCAGCCCGTCATGCGGTGTGTAAATATATTCGTCCATAGTGCCGACGATTGGCACCACTTTGAATGGTGTTAAAAAGCCGTCATTAACACCTTCTTTAAGTGTGTAGGTATAAACCGGATCACCAAAATAATCATAAGTATCCGCATTGTCAGTGCGCTTCGGTGTCGCGGTTAAACCCAATTGCACAGCTGGTGAAAAATACTCGAGAATCGCCCGCCAACTGCTTTCATCACTAGCGCCACCCCGATGACATTCATCAATAATCACCAGATCAAAAAAGTCCGGTGGATAATCACCAAAATACGGCGTCGGCTCGCCGTTGTGGTCTTCACCGCCACTCATAAAGGTCTGGAAAATGGTAAAGAACACGCTGGCGTTTTTCGGCACGGCACCATGTTTTTTAATTTCACCCGGCTCTATGCGTGCCAGAGCATCTTCACCAAACGGATCAAAATCACTCAGCGCCTGATTGGCCAGCACATTACGATCAGCGAGAAACAAAACCCGTGGGCGGCGTTTAGCCAGTTCCGGATTAAGTCTTGCCGTCAAACTCCACCGCGCATGAAATAATTTCCAGGCAATTTGAAAAGCAATAGAGGTTTTACCGGTACCGGTGGCCAATGTCAGTAAGACGCGCTCACGGCCTTTCGCGATGGCCTCAAGCACATTATTAATGGCATTTTCCTGATAATAACGTGGTCGCCAGCCACCTTTATTGGATAACGGCACATCACTAAAACGCCGCCGCCATTCCGGTGTGTAATCAGGCTGCTGACCGGCATGACCAAAGTTCAATTCCCATAAGGTGTCAGGCGATAAAAAACTTTCCACCAGCGCTTCAACACCAGTATGCATATCGATCTGATAAATCTGATGACCATTAGTGGCATAGGCAAACCGGCATTGCAGCCTTTCGGCATAATCTTTGGCCTGCCGCACACCTTCTGTATACGACAAGCTTTCTTTTTTCGCCTCAACCACTGCTAACTTACGACCACGATAAATCAGCACATAATCACTGGTGACTGACTGACCGCGTTTGCCAGCGACCATAATGCGCCCGGGACAAATCTCTTCACGCCGAATCACCGCCTGCTCGACAACATTCCACCCTGCCTGATGC
>CAMPHB010000203.1 GCA_946885755.1 uncultured Methylophaga sp.
GCATTATCGGTAAAATTCATGAAGAAACCGATGAAGTAGCCGCCGAACTGGCAACGGCCGATCCAAAGCGTTTGCAGGATGAAATCGGCGATTTATTATTCGCCATCACCAATCTGGCGCGGCATTTGAATGTGGATCCTCAGGCAGCGCTGCAGCACACCAATCAGAAATTCTGCAAGCGTTTCACTTTTATTGAAACGGCCTTGCAACAGCAGCAAAAAACTTTACAAAACAGCTCACTGGCCGACATGGATGAGCTCTGGGAAGCTGCTAAACGCCAGCCTTAGATATTGGTTTGCAGGCTGGCTGACGGATGGCCGATAAAATAACCCTGCGCATAATCCACACCGTAACTTTGCAGCAAATGCATCGCTTCATCATTTTCCACGCCGGCGGCAATGGTTTTCACGCCGTGCAACTGCGCTTCTTCAGCCAGTGCTTTAACAAACAGCTGATCATGGCTGTTATTGTGCAAATCACGGATAAACCGGCCATTGATTTTGACGAAATCCACCGGCAGTTGCTGTAACAGCGAGAACGACGCAAAGCCGTATTTGGAGACGGTGCCATCAAAACCGAAATCATCCAGTGCAAAACGAATATCCAGCTGCTTGACGGCCGTCATCAGTAATTTCAGCGTCTCAGTATGGTTAATGGCCAGATCTTCGCTGACTTCCAAAATGATTTGCCGGCCTGACAATTTATAATGCTCCAGCAATTTCTTCAGCATCGGCAATAATTTATTAGGTTGCAGTGTTTTATCCGATAAATTGATAGCGAATAGCTGCTGCGCCATAGTGTCGCGACTGGCAGCGGCGGTAGCAAATGTTTGTTTCAACACTTGCTGATCGATCTGTTCTATCAGGCCTTGTTTTTCAGCTATTTCTATAAATTTACCGGCGGGTAATGCTTCACCGCTCTCTTCGTCCAGCAAACGTAAAAAGCCTTCATAACCGACAATTCGCTGGCTATCGACCGCCATAATCGGCTGGTAATGCACAACAAAGCGCTCATTTTGCAGAGCACTTTGAATGCGTTTTTTCCAGAATACCCGCTCTTTGAGTTCATTAGCGGTTTGTTCGCTGGGTTCAAACACATGGTAGCCATTGGTTTTGGCATCCTGATGTTTAGCGCGCACCGCTGCGAGTTCGGCAAAAGCGAATAACTCGCTGGCATCGGCATTTTCATAAGGATAATCAATCACACCGATATGCACGGCTACCGGCAGTTTTTTCTTGGGGGTAATTAAGTTGAGCTCGCTAATACGTTTTAGCAATTTTTCGGTAAACAACTGACGGCCTGCATCGGTGGTTTCAGGTTGTAAAACGACAAAATCATGTTCGTTAATGCGCGCCAGTGTGTCAGTCTGCCGAATCAGCTGCTGCAAAGCATCAGCAATACTGACCCGCATTTCGTCAGTCATTTGCTGGGTCAGGTGATTATCAAGCTTCTGATAAAGCGGGAAATCAACATGTAAATACTGCAAGGTATGATGTTTATCGTAGCGCTGGGCATTATTGAGACTTTCAGCGAATATTTCCTGAAACTTGGCAGCGCTCAACAGCCCGGTCAGGGCATCATGGCTGGCCAGCCAGACCACCCGTTTTTCGACACCTTTTTCATCAGAAATATCATGACCGACCGACAAAATCTGTTGTTCATTCGGGTCATCAAGCAGCGAATGCAGCCACCAGATATTGCGCATTTTTCCGTCACCATCAATGATTTCCGTTTCCTGATGTGCCATTTTGATTTCGCCGGCAAGCAGCGCACGATAATGTCGTTCCGTTTCCCGCCAGTCGGAAGGTGAGAATAAATTTCCGGCCCCGATATTCACGATATGATCGGCATCAACCCCGGTGACTTTTTCAGCGTAACGATTAAAAAATGCCACTTCCAGACGGTTATTGACCGTCATAATCAACATCTGTGCCGTACTAATTAGATGGCGAATATGCTCAAGCTGGGTCCTTAAAGCATCTGTCTCGCTAAACGAATCCCGCACCCGGCGCGCCGCCTGTTCGTCAATACTGGCGGTGGAATGCGCCAGTTTTCGCATTTGTTCGCTGATGAGTCCGATTTCAGCCACGGCGACCGGCGACGCTATGCCCTGCAAATGTTCATCTACTTTTTCGTAGCGTTTGGCCAGCAGTAAAGGCAGTGTGTCGTTGATGATTTGTAACTGTTCGGCAAGCCGGCGCGATCTGCTTGTTAAAATCCGGCTGACCAGATACCCGGTAGCCAGACTCAGCAGTAAAATAAAAGCCAATATGATTAATAGCTTGCTGACAGCTAAAGCTGTAAACCCGTTAATCAAACCCCAGCTTAATACTGCAAGTAAAATTGCCCCGACAAATACCAGAACGCCGCTGTAAATGCCGATTTTACTCACGGCCATGCCGGCAACCGTTTGTGGTTTTGCCAAAGCCATATTGCCTCCTGATGCTAAATTTCATCCGGACCGGAATTGCGTTTGCCCGGTATAAACCAAAAAATGCCGGCCTTTGGCGCGCGCCACCATACCAATGCCAATTTGCTGCGCAAGCTGCAAGCCCATTTCGGTCACCCCGCTGCGTGACAGAAGCAGCGGCACCTGCATTTGCGCGACTTTAATAACCATTTCCGAGGTCAGCCGGCCGGTGGTATAAAACACTTTGTCACTGCCGCTGACACCGTTAAGCCACATCCAGCCGGAAATGGCGTCTACTGCGTTATGGCGGCCGACATCTTCAATAAAAATTTCAATATTGTCGCCGCTGCAAAGTGCACAGCCATGCACGGCTCCCGCCTGTTTATAAACTTCGTTATATTCACGCAGGCCTTCCAGTACCTGATAAATATTGTCGGCACTGAACGGCGGACATTGCAGTTGCAGTTTTTCCAGCGAATCCATGACATGGCCGAACATGGTGCCCTGCCCACAGCCGCTGGTAACCAAACGCCGTGACATCAATTTATCCAGATCTTTCGGATTCCGCCGGGTGGTGACCGCCACCGCCTCGACATCCCAATCAACCTGAACACTGACAATGTCAGCGAGATCACCGACCAGTCCCTGATTACGTAAATAACCCAGTGTCAGCCATTCTGGGGCTGATCCCAGTGTCATTAAAGTGACTATTTCACGTTTATCGAGATAAATGGTCAGCGGCCGCTCACCGGTAACAGCCACTTCACGCGGCTGACCGGTTTCATCAAGAACCCGGGTCTGGTGAAGCTGATGCAGGCCGGCGTTACTTAATACCGGTGTTGACGACAAATTGTCAGCCACCCGTGACACTCATATGGCGAAAAATCACCGGCTGGGCTTTGATATCAAAATCATGGCCTTCCGGTTTGATTGCCATGGATGCGATGATGGCTTGTTTGAGACGTTCATTGTCACCTGGGTAAGCACGCAGAACATGCCTTAAATCCATTGAATGTTCCTGCCCCAGACACAGTAACAATCGCCCTTCTGTAGTTATCCTGACACGATTACAACTGCTGCAGAAATTATGACTGTGCGGTGAAATAAAACCGATTTTACTGCTGCTGCCGGCGACCTGGTAATAACGTGACGGGCCACCGGTATTAGCGATACTGGGCTGTAATTCAAATTGTGTTTGCAGCGCGGCCAGCACTTCATCACTGCTGCAAAAGCTTTCACTGCGCTGATGGGCGACTTCACCCAGCGGCATTTCTTCGATATAGGAAATATCCAGATCGTTATCAATGGCAAACTGCGCCAGATCACAGATCTCATCGTCATTACGGCCTTTCATAATGACGGCATT
>CAMPHB010000204.1 GCA_946885755.1 uncultured Methylophaga sp.
TTGTAAGGTCGGATTGTCGGTATCAATATTGAGCCCGACAATATGCACGGTATTAGCACCCCAACTGACAGAAATTTCCACCCCGGCAATTAATGTTAACGGCAAAGCGGCTGCCGCTTCGCGGGCTTCGGCGATACCTTCGGTGCCGTCATGATCGGTTAACGCCAAGACATCAACGCCCTGTGCGGCGGCGCGGGTCAGCAAATCGGCAGGCGCCAAGGCGCCGTCAGATGCATTTGAGTGGCAGTGAAGGTCATAAACAGTCATCTATTTGATTTTACGTTAGAATGACGCTTCTCGTAGATTTTGAATATTAACAATGAAATTACTCAACGATTTTTTACCGATCATCTTGTTTTTTGTCGCCTATAAATTTGGCGGCGGCACTTACGAATTTAACGGTCACAGTTATGAAGTTGCTGGTATTTACGCCGCGACCGCCGTGATGATGGTGGTGACTTTACTGCAGGTTGCTTACACCTGGCTGCGTTACCGCAAAGTCGAAAAAGTCCATATGATCACGCTGGCTTTAGTAACGGTGCTAGGCGGTGCCACTTTATGGCTGCAAAATCCCGACTTTATTATGTGGAAGCCGACTGCCGTTAACTGGCTGTTTGCACTGGGCTTTATCGGTGCCCGGCTGTTTACCGACAAAACACTGTTGGAGCGGCTGATGGGCCAGCATATTCAGATGCCGGCGGTTATCTGGGCACGGCTTAATCTCGCCTGGATCGTGTTTTTCATCGCTTCGGGTGTGCTGAATCTGTATGTCGCTTATGGCTTTTCGGAAGAAGTCTGGGTGAACTTCAAACTGTTTGGCATGCTCGGCCTGACCATTGTATTTATCATCGCCCAGTCGATTTACCTTGCCAAACATGCCACCGAAATCCCTAAATCCGGAGATGCCAGTTAATGTGGTACGCGATTATTAGTGAAGACCAGGCCGATAGTTTAGCGCGCCGTCTTGCCGCCCGCCCGGCACATCTGGCACGCTTACAAGCATTGCAGGATGAAGGTCGTTTGTTACTGGCTGGCCCGCATCCGGCTATTGACAGTGATGATCCGGGCAGCGCCGGTTTTACCGGTAGTCTGGTGGTTGCCGAATTTGACAGTCTTGAGGCAGCGCAGGCCTGGGCTGGCGCCGATCCTTACATCGATGCTGATGTCTATGCCAAAGTCAGCGTCAAACCATTTCGTAAAGTATTGCCATGACAACGCAGGATGAATTAACGGCGCGGCTGCAAACGCTGGCGCCCAGCAAATTAGAGAGCATCGACGAAAGCCATTTGCATGCAGGCCATGCCGGTAATACCGGCGGTGGTCATTTTAAAGTGCTGATTGTCAGCGAACAATTTGCCGGCTTGCTACCGCTGAAACGCCACCGGCTGGTGTTTGCTGCGGTAGGCGATCTGATGCAACAGCAGATCCATGCGCTGAGTATTGAAGCCAAAACACCGGCGGAATATCACGGTTAAGGCATGGCCGAAACCAACAGCCAGCAGCAAAATCAGGCGTTTCTGCAACAACTGGAACGCCAGCGGCTGGCAAAACCCTGCCGGCGGCTGATTGATCTGCGTGGCAAAGTGGCCGGTGAATGCCAAGTTTATCAAATCGGTCAGCAAACCCATTATCTGGATGATCGCAGTTATTTACTGCTGAAAACGCTGCTGGAACGCAGTGATAACCTGTTTACCGTCGGTGTTTTTGAAGCCTGGCAAAAGGCTCATCAACTGCTTATGCAGCAAGATAATGTGGCGGTGGCAGACCCAACACAAAAACCGATTTTGTACCGCGACAGCCGGCAGTTTCAGTGGCTCGATTTTGACCAGCGCATTGAGCGCCGCGAACCACGGTTAAATTTCACCACACCAGCGTTAATTGATGCGCAAGAACTGCGCTATCACGCCAGCACTATCAATATCAGCGCCAGTGCGATGCGACTCAGTATGCGCCGGGCACAGCATTTACAAACTGGTCAGCAGGTGTTTATCAGCCTGCCGGATTTGCAGGCGGAAGCACCGGCCGATCTGCTGACGGAAATGCCTTATGTTGTCCAGTCACTGGCACACAGTGAGCGACAAACCATCGCCGTTGTGCAACGTCAGTCAGTCAATAATCTGTCGCTCAGTCAGTGGTTTGATAACTGGCTGGCGGCAAGGCAGCAACTGAGCCGGCTGGATCTCGACAGTGAACTGTTTAATCTCGCCCATGAATATTATCTGCGTCTGTTCTGCCGTCATTTCAGCACAGCTTTGTTCTGGTGTGATGCCGCATACCGAGTGTTATTTGTGCATAGCAGTGACGCCGCCGACAAAATGCTGGCGCCATTACAGCAACACGATTTAACCGGCAGGCTGCCTTTTGCCGCTCTGGCCGGTAGCGCAAAACTGCTCGTCAGCATCACCGCTGATGGTCAATTAAGCTGGGCCGAAACGCCGTTGCAGAAAAAAGCGTTATTGCAACAAAAAGACCTGCAGCACCTTTATCTGCTGCACGCCGAAGCCATTGATATTGCAGCGGATAATATCGACAAAGAACTGCTGCCACTGGCGCAGCGGCATGCCGAAACAGCTGCACATTTATCGGCACAAATTCAGCAATGCCAACAGCTGGTGACGCTGACCGATATTACCGCCAGTTGCAGCGCGATATCGACGGCGGCGGGTGAGTCGGCAGCCTCGCCGTCACCATTATTACCGGCCCTTGAATTACCACCTGCCCAGCGATTGCGTTTATATATTGCCCGCAGTGCCGAGCGCTTTGAAATCCATACGCCAGTGGTTTTACACCACCATGATCAGCGCCTGAACCTGACCACTAATGAGCTTTCCAGTGGCGGTTTGTCGGTCAAATTGCCGGTCGAACAGAAAATCAGTGTCGGTAGTCGGGTCACCGTGGATTTTGTTCGCTGGCAGCAACAAAGCAAGCTGAAACTGACCGGTATTCCTTATGAAGTGCGCAGCCAGCAGTGTTGGCAGGGCACACAATTACTGGGACTACGCCGATTGACTGAAAACTGTGCCACGCCGGTTAATCAGTTTTTTGAACAAGTGCTTAACGATAATAAACCGACGCTGGCGGTACGTAATGATGATTTACAACTGAGCCTCAGCAGCCGGCTGTTTGCCAAACAACTTAGTCTGCAGTTAGCCGACGTTTTGCTGTTTTTTGCGCTTGATGCCGACAATAACCGGATTTTACAGGCCGTTGCCGCCACCGAAAAAAATACCGCCAGACAACAGACTGCGTTATGGCAGGCCATAGGTTCACTGGCCGGCAGACTGACGCTGCCGCTGAAATTACCGCTCAGTGAGCTACAGGGCAGTGTCAGTTTCGGTATTTACGCGTTTCGCCGTGATGCCACCGCCGACTGGCAAGTCAGCAGTGATCTGGGGTTTGAGGATGCCACCAGCAAACAATTGTTTATCCGCCGGGCACTGGCCGCCAGCGAGCAGCGGTTTTTTCATTGTCATTTACAGCCGTTAAAAGCCGAAGATCTGACAACCACCGCCGATTTGCAGCAACAGTTAATGCAGTTAAACCGCCATAATCGCCACAAAGTAAAACAAATCCGCGAAACCCTGAACAGCTTGTTTGCGATGGGTCAGTTAACTGATATAACCGATTTAGTGACCAGCCAATACCGCTAGGGCTTGTTTATCTTTCATCTCCATCTCTGCTGTGAGTTGAAAGATAAACAAGCCCTAGGCCGCAACCGTCATCCGGTCAATCAGCACCGAACCGCTGCGGGTATT
>CAMPHB010000205.1 GCA_946885755.1 uncultured Methylophaga sp.
TGCAGCAGATCCCGGCCGCCCGGCAAATTGATACTGTCATCAATCTTGCCGGCGCGCCGATTGCTAACAAGCGTTGGTCTGACAAACAAAAGCAGGTGCTGCGTGACAGCCGCATTGTGCTGACAGAACAACTTATCAGCTGGTTTCATCAGCGCTCTCAAAAACCAGCCGCATTAATCAGCGGCTCAGCCGTTGGCTGGTATGGCGATCAGCAAGCTGAACTGATTACCGAACACAGCGATTACCGTGACGATTTCGCGCACCGGCTGTGTGAAGACTGGGAGCAAGCGGCGCTGCAGGCGAAAACGCTGGGTATTCGGGTGGCGATTGTCCGCACCGGTCTGGTGATTGCTAAAGATGGCGGTTTTTTAGCTAAAATGCTGCTGCCGTTTAAGTTGGGGCTTGGCGGACCGATTGCAGATGGCCGGCAATATATGCCGTGGATCCACATTGACGATATTCGTGATTTGTTTATCTTTCTGGCAGAGCATGAAAGTGCAAGCGGCGTATTTAATGGCACGGCACCAACGCCAGTGAGCAATCAGCTATTCACCCAAGTCCTGGCCGCTGCCCTCAACCGCCCGGCATTTTTCTGGGTACCGGCTTGTGTATTAAAAGCGACATTAGGGGAAATGGCCAGTTTGCTGCTCGGCGGGCAGCGGGCCATTCCGGAAAAAGCTCTTACTGCCGGTTTTCACTTTCAATATACTGAGCTGCGTCCCGCACTTGATGCAGTATTGTCACAAAAATAAACGAGAACATTATGACCAAACGTGCCGTTTTGCTGGCCAACCTTGGTTCACCGGACCAGCCTGATACGCCTTCTGTCAGGCGTTATCTGAACCAGTTTCTGATGGATCGTTATGTGATCCAGTTGCCCTGGTTATTACGGCGGATGATCGTCGGCTTGTTTGTCTTACCGTTTCGGCCGAAAGCCTCTGCTGAGGCCTATCGCAGTGTCTGGCTGCCACAGGGTTCGCCGTTGATTGTCTTATCACAACAACTTCAACAGGCCGTGCAGGCAAAAGTCGATATGCCGGTGCATTTAGCCATGCGTTATGGCAATCCCAGTATTGAATCGGCGTTACTGCAAATTGCTGAAGATCCGGCCATTAGCGAAGTACTGTATATGCCGCTTTATCCGCATTTTGCCGACAGCACGGTAACGACCTCAATTGTTGAGGCGGAGCGGGTTATCGCCAAACATAAACTGCCTTTCAAGCTGCAAGTTTTGCCGCCTTTTTATCAGGACCCGCAATATATTGATGCGCTGATTGCGCAAACCCAGCCGCATTTACAAGCTGATTTTGACCATTTAGTGTTCAGTTATCATGGTCTGCCTGAATCACACATTACCGGCCGGGATCCATCCGGCACACATTGCCTGAAACACAGCGACTGCTGTATGCAGCCGCATCCCGCGCAGGCAACTTGTTACCGGCATCAGGTCATGATGACCACCAAAGCCTTTACTGAAAAGCTGGCTTTACCTGCCGATAAATTTTCGGTCGCGTTTCAGTCGCGCCTGGGCCGGCAAGTCTGGCTGGGGCCAAATACTGAAGATGTTTTGGTGGAACTGGCTGATAAGGGCGTCAAGAAAGTGCTGGTGATGTGTCCGGCTTTTGTCACTGACTGTCTGGAAACGCTGGAGGAAATTGCCATTCGCGGTGAAGAAGTATTTACAGAAGCTGGCGGCGAATCTTTGACGCTGGTGCCTTGCCTTAATGATCACCCGGCCTGGGTGGATGTACTGGCTGACTGGGCGCAAACGCGCTGACTAAACCCGGCCGATAAGCGGCTGACGCACTACCGCACTGGTATATTCGCCGCCCGGCCCATACGAACTGCTTTCCGGATCCCGGCCGCGCAGAATACTGACAGCCCGCTGCAAATACTGGCGGTTGACGTTAACGATACCACCGTTAATTTGGTTATGGTCCCGGCAACGTTTTGCCTGTATTTTTAATTGCTCGAGCAATGATTGCAAAGCACGCGCTTCATTGTCGCTCTGATTAACAACAAACGCTTCCATGCCTTGTTTACCCGCCGGGAAACCTGCCGTTTTAAGAATCAAATCGCGTTGCCGGCCAAACTGTTCAAGTTGTTTGATAAGTGGTTGTTTGGCCCGTACACACTGATCCAGCGCAACGCTGTCAGATTGCGTCAGTGCATTACGCTCGGTTTCCAGAATAACGGCCAGTTGCTGGGCCAGTTGAAGTTCCGCCTGTATGGTGGAGTGCAGTTGTTGTGCCGCGGTCATCGACATGGGGTCTGTCCTGCTTAGAATTGACCCTCAAAATCAATCATATTCTGTGCCAATTTTTGTGAATCGACCTGATATTCACCTTTTTCAATGGCTTCACGCAGTTCAGCAATGCGCTGTTGGTTAGCTTCCGGCATGCTGGTAATCATTTGTTGTAGTGCCTGCAACTGGCTGGCATCGTCAGTCAGCTTAAAAGTATCTGCTGCCGGCGCATTGTCAGCACCGGTTTTAGCCGTGCTGCTTTTGCTGTCCGCAGCGTTACTGCGCGGGTTATTCACCCCGCCAGGCGCATTGGATTTGATGTTATTGATTTCTGACATTACTGTCTCCAAAGAGGCTTATACGACATTATCGGCAAAGCCTTGGCAAACTTAAATAAATTTCTGTTTTTACATGGTCTTGATACGCACGACACCCGCGGCATCAACAATCCCCTCGACCACTCTTTCTGAGCTGGTATTTTTCACCTTAACCCGCTGCCCCAGGCCCGCATTGGCTAATGCCTCACCACGCACCCTGACTTCCATATTACCGACCGCTGCCACCAGCGTAATCAAATCACCACGATGCACCAGCGTTTGTGATTCAAACTGACTGGTCTCAATGATACTGCCCATAGGCAACGGCGATTTTAACTGCTGGCCGATGAGGGCCGACGCATCATTCAAATAGCCCTTGCGCAAACTGGCAATATCCCGAGGTGCCAATTTTATGTCATCTTTGGTCAGAATATGATCGGCTGACAAAGCACGCCGGGTGACCACCACATCCTGCATCACTTTGATCTGCGCGGACACATAAACGGTCCAGTTGACCGGCGCATGACAACGAACGCCGATTGTCAGTTGGCCGGATCGCAACTGCTCATGATTGGCAAAAGTATCCAGCGGGCTCTGACAGGATTGCAGCCGCAACCGCTTGTCCAGCGAGTTGATACTCACTTGTGGGTTCACAAAACGCGCCTGTGCTTCACTGATAGCATGCAAATAAGCGGCATGTTCCACCTCATGCAAAGCATGTAACGAGGCTGAATGCGCTGGCAACGTCAAAAACATGACACTTACCAGCAGGCTGATTAGAATTGATAAACGCGACATAAGCTGTATCTCCACGACATCACTCTAGTGATGAATTTTCCTGCTAATTTCATTGCAAAAGTCATACCTGAACCGGATTACAGAAATATCCCGACTGGCCGATAAGCCCATAAACGAAGAGGAAAACACATGACCAGTCTGCTTGATGGTGTTAACCAACGTACCCGCCTTGCCGGTCAGAACCGGCTGGAATTACTGTTATTCCGCCTCGGCGGCCGGCAACGTTATGGCATTAATGTATTTAAAGTGCGTGAAGCCATTGCCTGTCCGCCCTTAACGCGCTTTCCGGGCGCGAATCCGGTAGTCCGTGGAGCGGCAAAAATTCGTGGTCAAACTATCAGCGTTTTTGATTTAGCTCAAGGCATTGGCAAACAGCCGGTCGCTGACC
>CAMPHB010000206.1 GCA_946885755.1 uncultured Methylophaga sp.
CGGTGTTAGCCAGTCTGAAAACCATGCAGGCCGAGCACATTGACGTCACATTGCCGGATATCAGTGGTTCGCTTCGCTGGTTGCAGGATTTTGAACCATGAAGCTGCTGCTGATTCTGATCATCGCGCTGGCGCTGGGCGGACTGCTGATCTGGGTTGCTGATCTGCAACCGGGTTTTGTGTTGTTGCAATACGGGCAGTGGAGTCTGGAAACCTCGCTGATCGTGTTTGCCGGGATGTTTATATTGTTGCTGCTTGCCGGCTATTTTCTGCTGCGCAGCACTTTATTTTTAAAACACTCCCCAGCACGATTGGCCAACTGGCAACAACAATTACGCCATAAACGTGCCGGTCAGGCATTAACCAAAGGGCTTATCACACTGGAAGAAGGCCGCTGGGCCGAAGCCGAACGTTTATTGGCGCGGCACGCCGGCAATAGCGAAACACCGCTGCTGCATTATTTAGCGGCTGCCCGAGCCGCGCAAACACAATCGGCACCGGCACGGCGCGATAATTATTTGAAACTGGCCCATGAAACCACCGAAGGTGCCGATATTGCCGTCGGTGTAGTGCAGGCGGAACTGCAACTGTCGGCCGGTCAGAAAGAGCAGGCATTGGCAACCCTGCAGCATTTGAGGCAAGTTGCCCCCAAACATCCCTATGTTTTGCAATTATTACAGCAGTTGTATCAGGACACTGATCAATGGCAGGCCGTGCAGTCGGTATTACCTGATTTGCGCAAACGTCATGTCCTCGATAACAGCGCCATAAAAGAACTCAGTGCCGAAGCAGCCGTCGGTCAGTTGCATCATGCTTTATTGCGTGAAGACTGGCAGCGAATGGCCCAGATTTGGGAGCAGACACCAGCCAAGGTGCGTCACAGTGAAGCGATTTTAATTCCCTATGTAAAAGGCCTGATAGCCCAGGGTGAACATGTGCAGGCTGTTGCCCTGATCGAGTCGTATCTGAAGAAAAACTGGAGCGATCAGCTGATTTATCAGTACGGACTGATCCCCGGTACCAATCTGCTCAAACGGTTGGCTTTTGCTGAAAAATCGCTGAAACAGCGTGAAGAAAATCCGTGGTTATTACTGACGTTGGGGCGGCTGGCGGCTGGTTGTAAACTCTGGGCCAAAGCTGAAGCGTATTTGCGTACCAGCATTGAGCACGGGCCGCGTGGTGAGTCTTTTCAGGTGCTGGCCGAGGTGCTGACTGCACAGGACAAACGTGATGCCGCCGCCGGGATTTATCGTCAGGGCCTGGAATGGCAGCTGAAATCGGGTCATTAACTTATCACGGAAAAACTTGAGTGCAGGAAGCCGATTCCCAATATCTGATTGATATCCTGATGCTGCTGCTGGCGACAGTGGTTATTATCCCGATTTTTCATAAAATCCGCCTCGGCGCGATTCTCGGCTACCTGGCCGCCGGGATTATCCTCGGTCCCTGGGGACTGGGTATTATCACCGAAGTCGAAGATGTCCGCCATTTAGCCGAATTTGGCGTTATTTTCCTGTTATTTATCCTCGGTATTGAGCTGCGCCCGGACAAACTCTGGGAAATGCGCCGGCTGGTATTTGGCTTAGGACTAGGGCAACTGTTAATCACCGCAGCGATCATTTATGCAATTGCGCTGGGTTTTGGCATGTCGCAAAAAACGGCGGTGATTATCGGCTTTGGTCTGGCTTTGTCATCCACGGCATTTTGTTTGCAACTCTTGGCGGAAAAAGGCGGCATCTCAACCTTAATGGGCCGGATGTCGGTGTCGGTGCTGCTGTTGCAGGATATTGCAGTGGTGCCACTGCTGGCGCTGGTCTCCTATTTTGCCGGCAGCGGTGCCGATATGACCGAGCCGGGCATGCATATGGTATATCCGGTGTTGATGATCATTGCACTGCTGATCGCTGGCCGTTATTTGCTGAATCCGGTATTAGGGCGAATTGTCGCCAGCGGTGATCCCGAAGTATTTATGGCCGTTGCTGTGTTGCTGGTTTTAGGGGTTGCCTGGCTGATGCAGTGGGTGGGCCTGTCGATGGCGATGGGCGCTTTTCTGGCCGGCATTATGCTTGCTGAATCGCATTACCGGCACCAAATCGAGGCCGATATTCTGCCATTTCGGGGGATTTTGCTGGGCCTGTTTTTCATGACGGTGGGCATGGAAATCAACTTTGGCCTGCTCTGGGAAAAATTTGCCTTGATTATGGGACTGACCATCGGTCTGATGTTACTGAAAGCGGTGATTGTTTATCTGCTGGCGCGGCTGGCGGGTGCAAAGAACAGCGTGTCTTTGCAAACGGCGACCTTGTTATCTCAAAGCGGTGAATTCGGTTTTGTGCTGTTTGGTGTCGCCGCGTCATCCGATGTGCTGGCCGAAGATATCAGTCATTTACTAACCCTGGTGATTGCGCTGACCATGGCACTGACACCGTTTGCGGTGCGTGGTATGAATTTGTTGTTGCTGCGTTTTGCCGATACCAAACGTGATGCCGAGCATGATCACGAACAACCGGAATTTATTAATGATGCCCAGCAGCATGTGATCCTTGCCGGTTTTGGCCGGGTGGGGGCACGCATCGCGGCCTTGCTCAGTGCCGCGGGCGTTAACTATATCGGTCTGGATATGCGCGAAGCGCGGGTCAAAGATGCCCGTTCGCAGGGGTTTCCGGTGTATTTTGGCGATGCCAGTAAAGTTAAGGTGTTGCGTGCTGCCGGTGCCGACCGGGCCAGCATGATTGTGGTGGCGTTAGATAATCCGGAGCAGGTGGACCGGCTGGTGGCGCAGGTGCGGCAATCTTATCCGGAGATGCCGATCCACACCCGGGCACGGGATCGTAAACATTGTGCGGATCTGGTGGTAAAAGGCGCCACCACGGTGGTGTCCGAAACCCTGGAAACCAGTTTACGGCTGACCGAAGAAGTGCTGCTCGGCAGTGGTGTCAGCGAAGCTGAAACCAAGTCGGTTATTGATGCGTTTCGTGAAGATTATTATTCCAACGTGGTGCAGAAGGTTGCCGATAATAAAGTGGTACTGGGTGAGTTGAAGCACTAAAAAAACGGCGCTTTGAGCGCCGTTTTTTTAATTGGAAGATCTTACAGCCGCATCGGCATCACGACATATTGCCGGCTGATTTTGTCATCGTTGGGTGTGATAAGGGCGCTGCTGTTTTCATCACTGAAGGTCATTTTCACTTTGCTGTCGGGCATCGCATTAAGCAGATCCAGCAAATACGCATTGTTAAAAGCAATTTCCAGCGCGCTGCCACTGTATTCAACGGGGACTTCTTCTTCGGCGGTTTCCTGTTCCTGATTGGTCACCGTGGCTTTGAGCAGGCCACTGTCCAGGTTCAGTCTGACGCTGCGATGTTTGTCATTGGCCAGAATCGACGCCCGCGACAGCGCTTGTTTCAGTTCATCACGCTCAGCCACCACCACTTTGTCACCACCCAGCGGTAACACCCGTTCATAGTTAGGGAATTGGCCGTCAATCAGTTTTGAGGTGAAATGCAGATCCGGCAGCTCTACTTTGATTTGCTGCTGACTGAATGCCAGTTTGACTTCGGCATCGATGTCACTGAGCAGGCGGCCCAGTTCCAGAATCGCTTTACGCGGCACAATCACGCTGTTTTTTTCGTCAGCGGTTTCGCTGGTGGTGATTTCGCCCAGGGCCAGCCGGTGTCCATCGGTTGCCACGGCACGTAATTTATTGCCCTCGCGCTCCAGTAATAAACCATTCAGGTAATAA
>CAMPHB010000207.1 GCA_946885755.1 uncultured Methylophaga sp.
GGCCGTGGGGGTATAACAAATTATTCGCCGCTGACAGTATTCGCACTATCAAACAGTCAGTGTTGTTTGCGCCGGTGTTGGGGATTTTGTCGTTTGCGCTGTTATTTTTACTGGCGATGTCGCTGCATCCGCTGCCATTTGCGCAGCAAAATCCCGAGCAGGCGTTATTCTGGATCCACAGTGAGGCCGGTGTCTGGCCGCTGGCGTTTTTTGCGGTACTGGTGATGGCCGCCAGTCTGGGCACGGTCAGCGGTATTCTCAATGCCATGTCGACGGCGATTTCCGGTGATATTGCTCAGGTTATCAATCGTAAAATCAGCGAACAGACAGCCCTGAAAATTGCGCGCTGGTCGGTTGTGGTGATGAGCGTCGGTGCGCTGTTTGGCGCCTATATCAAAGAAGGCCAGCTGGTATTTTTAGCCTTGATGACCTATCAGGGCATGATTGTCTTGTCACCAGTGGTGTTGCTGGGTTTGTACTGGCAGCGGGCCAATAAGTTTGGCGCAGTGGCTGGTTTTTTACTGGGTATGCTGGTGTCATTCGGGCTGACCTTGACCGAACCGCAATTTATCCAGACCTATGGTTGGACGCCCGGTGTTTATGGTTTTCTGACGACACTGACAGTGATGCTGATAGCTGGTTTTTTGCAGCCGGTGGAAACGCATGTCGGTAAGTTATGGCGGGATATTGCAATTGCCCGTGGGCACTGATTGAATAGTGTAACTTTTACTCAGGAGCAAAAATATGGAATGGCTGGCAGATCCGCAGGCATGGGTAGCATTGGCGACCTTAACGGCATTGGAAATTGTCCTTGGCATCGACAATATTATCTTTATTTCGGTGCTGGTCAGCCGCCTGCCGCCTGAGCAACGCCAACGGGCGCGGATGTTGGGCCTGGGCTTTGCCATGGGTACGCGAATTCTGTTGCTGTTTATGCTGGTTTGGATCATGGGACTGACCCAGCCGTTGTTTTCAGTATTAGATTTCACGGTGACTGGTCGCGACATTATTTTGCTGGGCGGTGGTTTATTCCTGTTGGCCAAAAGTACTCACGAAATTCATAACAACCTTGAAGGGGCAGCGGTTTCAGAAACCGGTGAAAAAATGGTTTATACCGCAACCTTTGCCTCGGTGATTATGCAGATCGCCATTATTGATATTGTCTTTTCGCTGGATTCGGTTATCACTGCTGTTGGTCTTGTCGATCATCTCAGCATCATGGTTATCGCTATTATCATTGCTGTGGGTGTGATGATGTTTTCGGCCAAAGCCATTGGTGACTTTGTTGATGAACACCCGACGATTAAAATATTGGCGCTCAGTTTCCTGATTTTGATTGGTTTTGCATTAATGGCCGAAGGCATGGGCCTGCATATTCCGAAAGGCTATATCTACTTTGCTATGGCCTTCTCAGTGGCGGTGGAAATGATCAATATCCGCATTCGCAAAAAATCGGCACCAGTGCAGCTTAAGCGCAATATGTCGTCAGAGGATGACAGCTAACAGACTGCTGACAGGTTTTTTCTGTGGGCTGCTGGCATTGCCGGCAGTGGCAGAACCGGAACAGGTCGTGCTGTTGCACGGCCTGGCTCGCAGTGCCGGCTCCATGCATTCAATGGCAGATTATCTGCAGAAAAATGGCTATTCGGTCTGCAATATTGATTATCCGTCGCGGCATCATGCTATCGAAATACTGACTGCAGATTTTGTGTTGCCGTCGATTAGAGATTGTTTCAGTGATGGTGAAATACTTTTTGTTACGCATTCACTGGGCGGGATCATTGTCAGGCAAATTGCGGCAAAACATAGTGAAATTCAAATTGGCCGCGTGGTGATGCTGACACCGCCTAACCAGGGTAGTGAAGTGGTTGATAAACTTGGCAATTTTGGTTTATTCAACTGGTTGAATGGTCCGGCCGGCCAGCAGCTTGGCACGGGTGACAATGCTTTACCCAATCAATTAGGGCCGGCAGATTTTGAGCTTGGCGTGATCGCTGGCAACCGTTCGATCAATCTGATTTTATCAGGGCTGATTCCAGGCAGAGATGATGGCAAAGTGTCGGTCAAACGCGCGGGACTTGAGGGGATGCGCGATTTTCTGGTCGTTGAACAGACGCATCCGTTTATTATGGGCAATGATGCCGTGCACAAACAGGCGCTATTTTTTCTGCAAAAAGGTCATTTCAAACCTGATTCATAGTCAGGTCGGTATTTTACTTGCCTGAATTCGGGCAAATCTCATCACTATTTAAGTCTAATCTTCCTTAACAGTCAGGCGATCAGTTGTTACCGTGGTAGTTGTACATCACTAAAAGGAGCCAGAATGACTTTTCATAAATTATTGTTCGGCGTTTTAACCGCCAGCCTCTTCGCTTTGACCAGCGCCGCAGCATTTGCCGCCGATAAACATGAACAGCAGACACTGGTTATGGATATTGAAATTACCGGCGACAGTTCGGTTAAAGGTGATAAAGAAGATAATATTCATAAAATCAATACATTCAGTCAGTATCTGCGTTCAGAGCTAAAGGACAAAACGGCTTTTTCAGTTGTGACAAGCAGTGACGCTATTGCTGCCATCAGTGATTTTCAGGCAGAAGAAAATATCCTCAATTGTAATGGCTGTGAAAAATCATTGGCCGAAGACTATAAGGCAGAACTCGTCATGGTGCCGTATGTCTTCCGGATGAGTCATCTGATTTCGACTTTGCATATTGAAGTCAAAGATGTCGAAAGCGGTAATGTTATTAAGAAAAAAGCCTTTGATTTTCGTGGCAATACTGATCAGGCTTGGGAACGGGCTATCAAGTACGCAGTAAGGGATTTAAAAGACTGGCAGCCATAAGCTGCACAGCGATTGTCAGCATGGCGGTTATCCTGCATGATAACTGCTGAAATATTGTTGTTTCCCGCAGGTTAGCCATTGCTGACAACTATGAAAATCGTGCCTTTTAATCCTTTGCCTGACGAGGTTGATCTGTTGCTTGATGCTTTTTTTGCAGTGGCAGCAGACAGCACGATTCATTATGCCAGTATGGGCGCTGAACAGGTGCTGGGTTATCCGCCTGAAGAACTGATTGGCAAAAAAATGCTGGATCTGGTGCATCCCGATGATCGGCATAAAACCCACGACAGCATCAAAGAAGTGATGCGGAATAAAGCGGTGATGGATTTCGATAACCGCTATATCCGTAAAGATGGCCGGGTGGTGCATTTGTTATGGTCCACCAGTTGGTCTGATGAGCATCAGCTGCGACTAGGTGTAGCGCGGGATATCAGCCGCATCAAAGAAGCTGAAGCGATGCAAAAGACATTGCTGGAAATCTCCGAAGTGGTGCATGGCAGTGATGATTTGGCGGGTATCTACCCGCTGCTGCAGCAACTTTTAACAAAACATATTGCTGGACTTGATTACGCCATCGCCATATATGCCCGTCACGGCTTGAATATCATCTTTAACAGCGATGCTGCGTGGCAGCCGGACTTAAATCAATTCGCGGCAGCCGGGGCCCATGCCGAGGTGACAATGCAGCAGTTGGCAGATAATGAGTTTGCATTTGCTCTGCAGACAAAAGAAAAACAGTTGGGGTGGCTATACGTTAAAACGCCGCCAGTAACATTCACGGAGAATCAGCAAGCATTGCTGCAATTTAGCGCAGCACAAATTACCACCGCGCTGGAGCGCCAGCAAATGCTGGAACGGCTGCAATACATGGCGATGTATGACCCTTTGACCG
>CAMPHB010000208.1 GCA_946885755.1 uncultured Methylophaga sp.
TCGTGATAACAGATGATATCGGCATTCACTAGCAGCGCAGCGATGAGCATAATCTGACCTTAACTTGCGTTGTGCTTTTGCATGGCACCATCGGCTTGATGGTGGTTGGTGATTTTATCTTTGTGTTTAATGATTTGTCTGTCTAATTTGGCCACCAGGTTTTCAATGGCGCTGTACATGTTTTCATGTTCGTCTGAGGCAAACAAATCAGCACCGCTGACATGCACGGTAGCTTCCGCCTTTTGGCGATCTTTTTCAACGGACAGCACCACATGCACATTGGTCATATGGTCAAAATGGCGGGTCAGTTTTTCAAATTTTTTATTGACGTGATCCCGCAGACTGTCGGTGATATCCAGATGTTGTCCGCTTAAGTTTAATTGCATAATGCATCACTCCTGTTGGTGGATGAAAACTGGTTTACACCAGTCGCTTACGCTCGTTTGAAGGCGGTATTAATAATGTTTCGCGGTATTTGGCGATAGTCCGCCGGGCAACATTGATGCCTTCCTCACCGAGGATATCAGCAATTTTGCTGTCGCTCAGTGGTTTTCTGGGATTCTCTGCCGCCACCAGTTTTTTGATGATAGCGCGGATGGCGGTTGCTGAACATTCACCGCCGCTTTCAGTACCGACATGGCTGGAAAAGAAAAATTTCAATTCAAAAATGCCGCGTGGGGTGTGTAAATATTTGCGGGTAGTGACCCGGGAAATCGTTGATTCATGCATTTCCACGGTTTCAGCGATATCTGCCAAAACCAGTGGCCGCATGGCTTCTTCGCCGTGATCCAGAAAGTCTTTTTGCCGTTCGACAATGGCCTCGGTGACTTTGATCAGCGTTTCGTTACGGCTTTGCAGGCTTTTTAAAAACCAGCGGGCTTCCTGCAGATTATTTTTTAAATAGGTATTTTCAGCGCTGCTGTCGGCACGGTTAATCAGCTGCGCATAATGCTCGGCGATTTGCAGACGCGGCGCATTATCAGGGTTAAGCGACAGCCGCCAGTGACCATTGACTTTTTTGGCATAAACATCGGGCACAATATATTCGGTATTGTCGGTCTGAATCGCGCTGCCTGGGCGGGGATTGAGCAACTGAATACTGCGCACCAGTTCGGTCAGCTCGTCATCAGAAACCTTCAGGGCTCGCTTGATTAACACATAATCGCGTTTGGCCAGCGTATCCAGATGTTTATCAATCAGCTCGGTCAGCAAATCAATTTGCTGCAACGCCGAAGCATCGTAAAGCCGTAATTGGATCAGCAGGCATTCGCGCAAGTCACGGGCGCCGACACCAACCGGGTCAAAATGTTGAATACGATGCAGCACGGTTTCTATTTCATCGAGTTCAACCTCCGCAAACTCTTCACCGAGACTTTGCTGAATATCGTCCAGCGTGCATTTCAGATAACCATCATCTTCAATCGAATCGATGATTGTGGTGGCGATGGCCTGCTCGGTTTCAGTAAACGGCGTCAGGCGCATCTGCCACAACAGGTGCTGTTGCAGGCTGTCACTGCTGCTATCTTCGCTATCGCGCTCAAAGTCGCCGTCGGCATTACCGCTGCCGGTTGCCGGGCCGGTATGCTGATGCTCGAAAGTATCTTCCCACTGTGAATCGACCGGCAAGTCTTCAGGAATATCACGATTTTCCAGTTCGCTGATTTCGCGGCTGTCATCATCATTGCTGCGAATCACGGCTTCCGGTGCGTCGTAGTCGTAGTCTTCTTCGACTTCAAGCAGGGGATTACTTTCCAAAGCTTCCTGAATTTCGACCTGCAATTCCAACGAGGAAAGTTGTAACAAGCGGATTGCTTGCTGCAACTGGGGCGTCATAGACAGACTTTGGCCGACACGTAGCTGTAACGAGGGTTTCACTTAAATTGGACGACTAATTGTTATGACCATGAATCAATGTTACCGCAAAGCCGGCGCCGTTGCCTATATGGCTTTTTAAAAATTACGCTGGCTTATAAGAGACTGACCGCACTGGCCTTAAAACTGAGCCATAAACTGTCGCCGAGATGCAGTTGTAATTGGCGCAACGACTCGGGGCTGATAATGACCTGAAAACTTTCGCTGCAATCAACCGTCAGGCGGACTTCATGACCTTCCTCAGCAATTTGCGTTAGCCGGCCTTGTAACTGATTGCGAGCACTGCTGTCGGGGTGCGGCTGGCTGCTGACGATAATTTGCCTCGGATCAATCGCAATATGCCGGGCACTGATTGGTGCCGGACTGGCATAAATCTGAATTTTGCCGGTCTCAAAACAGTTGCCGTTAACATGACCATGGAACAAATTAAGCAGCGGTGCTTCGCTGAGTTGGCCCTGCAATAAATGAATATGCTGGTCAGCCAGCGCGTAAGCCTGCATCCGGTTATGTGTGGTAAAAATAACGGTGCGGTTTTCACTGCTAAGCTTTTCAATCAAACCTTCTAGTTGATGGATATGCTGGGTGTCCAAGTGCGAAAACGGTTCATCAAGCAACAAAATATCTGGTTGATAGGCCAGTACTCGGGCAAGGGCTGCACGTTTTAATTCGCCACCGGATAACGTGGCGGCATCCTGATCCGCTAAATGCGCTAAATTGACCGTGCTCAATGCCTCAGCAATGCGGCTTTGGTGTTCGGTTTTGTTGATCTGCTGACACCGCAGTGCCAGCGCAATATTATCGCGGACGCTGCCCGGTAATAAATATGGCTGCTGGGCGACCAGGCCGATACGCCGGCGTTGCTGGCGGCTAATACTGCGGGTGATTTCGCCAAATAATAATAATTCACCGCTTGCTGGTTTGTTGAGTAATGCCAGCAGCGATAATAAAGTCGATTTACCGGCACCATTCTGACCGAGGATAGCCAGCGTCTGGCCATGCTCAATTGTTAAACTCAGAATATCCAGCGCACATTGTGTGCCGTAAAACATCTGCACATTGTTAAGTGTGTAACAGCTGGTCATCGGATGCGCTTATCCAAAGCGGACAATGTGAAGTTCAGTAAAAATGCGATCAATAGCAATACGATACCCAGTGCCAGCGCCAGTTCAAATTCACCTTTACTGGTTTCCAACGCAATGGCCGTGGTCATGGTGCGGGTATAACCTTCAATATTGCCGCCCAGCATCATCGCTGCTCCGACTTCGCCGATTGCGCGGCCAAAGCCACTGATAATGGCAATCAGAATGGCTAAGCGCACGGTACGCATGATTTGCACGGTCTGTTGAATGCGATCGGCGCCAAGGCTTTTTAAAGTCGGTAACAGCCGTGGATCGGCGCCTTTAACCGCGGTAATGGTCAGATTCATCATGATGGGAAAAATCAGCAATGCCTGTGCAATGACCATCGCTGTTGGCGTATACAACAATCCCCACTCGCCGAAAGGGCCCATGCGGCTGAGCAGGCCGTACAGCAGCAAACCAATCACCACCGTTGGCATGGCCATCAGCGTATTCAGGAAGTGCTGCAAGCTATGTTTACCGGGGAAGTGGTTTATCGCCATCATCACGCCGGCCGGCACTGACAAAATCGCCGCCAGCAAGGCAGCGATCACTGAGATCATCACCGAGGTAGTAATGATCTGCCAGACATCGGCATCAAGCGCCAGTAGCAGTTGCACTGCGGCCAGCAAAGAGTCAGCAAAATAATTCATTTGCTAGAGGATAACGCTTAGTTGTCGATGAGGCCCAGTCGCTCGCACACCGTTAACACGGGCTCCGATTTATTCATGCTGTAAA
>CAMPHB010000209.1 GCA_946885755.1 uncultured Methylophaga sp.
AGCCGATGGACGGGCATACCTTACTGAAAAAGGCCCGGGCCATGTTGCCAACGCTGCCGGTGGTATTAATGACCGCCTATGGCTCAGTACAAAGTGCTGTGGAAGCCATGCATGAAGGCGCCTGCGATTATCTGATGAAACCATTTAATGCTGATGAATTGCTGGAACGGGTACAGCGTTATGTGAAAACCCTGCCACCGCCGGATAATGTGGTGGCCAGTGCCGCCAGCTCCAAAAATCTGCTGACTTTGGCACAGCGGGTCGCCGCCAGTGATGCCACCGTTTTACTGAATGGCGAAAGCGGTACCGGTAAAGAAGTGCTGGCGCGTTATATTCACCGGCATTCGCCGCGTAAAGATGGCCCATTTATCGCCATTAACTGTGCGGCGATCCCCGAATCGATGCTGGAAGCGACCTTGTTTGGTTATGAAAAAGGTGCGTTTACCGGCGCCAGTCAGGCTTATGCCGGTAAATTTGAGCAGGCGCATCAGGGCACGATTTTGCTCGATGAAATTTCCGAAATGGATTTAACTCTGCAAGCCAAATTGCTGCGGGTATTGCAGGAGCGTGAAGTCGAACGTATCGGCGGCCGCAAAGTGATTTCACTGGATGTACGGGTGATTGCCACCACTAACCGGACTTTGCGCGATGAAGTCGCCGCCAATCGTTTCCGTGAAGATTTGTTTTACCGGCTGAATGTATTTCCATTGCAATTATTGCCATTACGGCAGCGGATTGATGATATTCAGCCGCTGGCCGAACAAATCCTGCAACGCCACAGTGAACAACAAGGTCGCAATGCCCCGCAACTGAGTCAGGCGGCCATTGATCAGCTGCTCACACATCAGTGGCCGGGTAATGTGCGTGAACTGGATAATGTGTTGCAGCGGGCATTGATTTTACAACCCGGTATGACCTTGTCCCCTGAAGACCTGGCATTTGAGGCTATGTCACAGTTATCTGTGACTGCCGAAACTCCTCTGCCAGTGACGACAAAGACTGCCGTGACTATGGACGAAGACGAGCAGGACACCGATCTGCGTGGTCATGAACAGCGCCACATTCTCGACACCTTGAGCAAATATCGTGGCAGTCGCCGGCAGACGGCCAAAGAACTGGGGATCAGCGAACGGACGCTGCGCTACAAGATCTCGCGTTTTCGTGAGCAGGGCATTGCGATTCCCGGCAAATCTGGCAAGCAATCTGCATAAGCTTTGCAAGTGTCATTTTTATAGCAGGAGGTTTTATGATCAACGCTATCGATCCGAATCAGTTGCTGGCGCAAATGCGCGCTATGCAAAGCCAGGCGCAGAGTGCGCCGGTGAATCCGCAGCAAATCAACCCCAGTAATCAGGTTGATTTCGGTGATTTGATGAAAAATGCCGTCGGTCAGGTGAATAGTCTGCAACAAACCTCAAACCAGCTGAAAACGGGGTTTGAAATGGGTGACCCCAATATCCAGCTCAGTGATGTCATGATTGCCTCACAAAAAGCCAGTGTTGCATTTGAAGCGACGGTCCAAGTCCGAAATAAATTTGTCGAGGCGTATCAGGAAGTCATGCGCATGTCGATTTAACACCTTTGCTCTGAGTAAAAACACGCTATGGAAAACGCTCCTGCTTCAACTGCCCGGCCAGCGGCGAATACACCACTGTCTATCATGCAAGGCAATATGGCTCGCCAGCCAATCGTCAAACAAATCATATTTTTGCTGGCGATCGCGGCCAGTATTGCGCTGGGCGGTTATATTCTGATGTGGTCGCAAACGCCGTCTTATCAGGTGTTGTTTAGCGGTATGCAGCCGCAGGAATCAGCGGAAGTTGTCGAAACGCTGAATCAGATGGGCGTTGATTACAAACTTGAGCAAAGCAGCGGTGCCATTATGGTGCCGGCGGCTGATTTACAGAGTCTGCGTCTGAAACTGGCCGCTGAAGGTTTACCACGCAGCGCCGCGCAGGGCATGGAAATGCTCAATGAAGAACAAGGCTTTGGCACCAGTCAGTTTATCGAACAGGCACGTTATCAGCGGGCCATGGAACAGGAACTGGCCCGTTCGGTCAGTGAACTGCAAAGTGTGCGCAGTGCCCGGGTGCATCTGGCGATCCCCAAACAATCAGTATTTGTCCGGGACCGCCGGCCGCCGACAGCATCCGTGGTGGTGAATTTATATGCCGGCCGCAGTCTGGATCGAGGCCATATTGCTGCGGTCACCCATATGGTGGCGTCCAGTGTGCCGAATATGAACAGCAGTGATGTCACAGTGGTGGATCAGCGTGGCAATTTGCTCAGTCAGCCGGAGCGGAGTGCTAATATTGCCCTCAGCGACAGCCAGTTGGAATATACCCAGAAGCTTGAACAGCGCTATATCCGCCGCATTGAAGATATCCTGGCACCGATTGTTGGCCTGCAGGGGGTGCGTGCGCAAGTGGTGGCGGATGTTGATTTCACCATGACCGAACAAACCGCAGAAAGTTATAACCCGGATCTGGCTGCCGTGCGCAGCGAACAACTCAGTGAAGATGAGCGTATTGGTGGTGGTATGGCCGGTGGTGTGCCTGGCGCATTAAGCAATCAGCCACCGGGTGGTGGTGTTGCTCCTGAACAGGCTGTTGATGAAGCGGCAGCCGGTGAAGATGGTGAAGCGGTTGCCACACAGCAGGTGATCCCAGAATCCAATAGCAGCCGTACTATTCGAAATTATGAACTGGATCGCACCATCAGCCATAGCCGGCTGGCCCCGGGTGATATTCGCAAACTCAATGTGGCTGTGCTGGTCGATGAGCCGGTCAATGCGGAAGGTGTGGCGACGCCAATGTCCGAAGCGCAAATGAACCGCATCAATTCTCTGGTACGTGATGCGGTGGGTTTTAATGAAGCTCGTGGTGACAGTCTGAATGTCGTCAGTGCGCCATTTAAAGCACCGATAGAAGCTGAACCGTTGCCGGCAGTGCCGATCTGGGAGCAAGCCTGGGCCTGGGATTTAGGTAAGCAAATTCTTGGTGCGCTGGTAGTGTTATTCCTGATTTTCGGTGTGCTTCGACCAGCTTTTAAAGATTTGAATAAAGCGCCGGCCGGCTTGCCGAATCAGGCGGCATCAGACGAAGCCACAGAACAGGCGCGCAAAGCCGTCGCCGCTAGCGCCCGTAATGAAGACATTGCTAAACTGGCGTCAGGTTCTGAGCAGATGGAAGCCAATCTGAGTAATGTACGCAGTCTGGTACAGCAGGATCCGGCCCTGGTCGCCCAGGTGGTAAAAAATTGGACAGCGAGTGATGCCTGATGGCGGAACAAAGCCGCAAACTGACGGGCACTGAAAAAGCCGCCGTGTTTTTACGTAGTATCGGTGAGGCCGATGCTGCGCAAATTCTCAAGCATATGAGTCCCAAAGAAGTGCAAAAAGTGGGCGCTGCCATGGCGACGCTGACCAATGTCACCCGGGATGAAGTGCAGGGGGTTATCGACAGCTTTGTGGATACCGTTGAAAAAGAAACCGGCCTTGGCATCGGCTCACATGATTATGTGCGCAAAATGTTGGTCGGGGCGCTCGGTGAAGATCGCGCCGGCAGTTTGCTGGACAGGATCTTGTCCGGTGGCAATACCAACGGTCTGGATCAGCTGAAATGGATGGATGCCCGCGGTATTTACGAAGTGATTCGTCTGGAACATCCGCAAATCGTGGCGATTGTCTGTTCATTTTTAGAATCCGATCAGGCAGCG
>CAMPHB010000210.1 GCA_946885755.1 uncultured Methylophaga sp.
AGTCGCCATTGCGGCATTGTTACTCGGGTTTATCTTATTACTTTCAACTTGTATCGGTGAGCCGGGCAGTGTTACCGAGTCTATTCAAAATGTCGCCGAATCGATGAACCAACCAGGAGAGCATGGTCAAATGAATAAGTCCTTCCAGAATAGCTTAAGTCTGATTGTTATTTTTTTGCCGGTGTTGCTGTGTGTGTTTCTGGTGATTTATCTCTATAACAATCTTGTCGATAAAGAGGAAGAAATCTTTGTCAGCTGGTCTCAGGTCGAAAGCCAGTATCAGCGCCGTGCCGATTTAATTCCCAACTTGGTTAGCACAGTAAAAGGTTATGCGGAGCAGGAAGAAACTGTACTGATCGGCGTGACCGCGGAGCGGGCAAAAATTGCCGAGGCCTTGTCTGCGTTGCAACAAAGTGATGCCCAAGCGCAGAATTTACGCCAAGACGCCGCCAAACACCTTGAGGACGAGGCCTTTATGGCCAAACTGGCGGCTGCACAACAGCGGGTCAACAAAGATATGACCGGTATCTTTGCATTGGTAGAAAATTATCCGGATCTGAAATCGTCAGACAATTTTATGGCACTGCAAGATCAACTGGAGGGCACGGAAAACAGAATTAATATTGCCCGGATGGTCTTTAACGAATCTGTCCGCGATTACAATAAATTGACCAGAACTTTACCCAGTAATCTGATAGCCAGTGCCGGTGATTTTAAGCGTAAAGCCTACTTTGAGGCTGAGGCCGCCAGTACCGAAACCCCGCAAGTCAGCTTCGAATAAAACCTTCAGTAAAGCTGTTTGTTATGAAATGGACGTTATAACAGGAGAAAAACTCAATGGAATTGACCAAAGTCCGCCTGCCTTTTCTTATCTTACTTCTCGTTGTTTTGGCAACCTATTTTGTCTACGTTACAAAGTCAGATGATAAAATTGAACTTGGCTTTATCAAAGATCAGGCTGGCATTTTCAACAAAGAAGAAAAAACCTACATCACTCAGTATCACCAGATGATGCTGGATAAATACGACATTGATTATCGGGTGCTTACCTGGAAAGAAAACAGCGATATAGACTGGCAGGCTTATCAGGTTTTTAACGACAATAATATTGGTGAGCAAAGTCAAAAACATCGGGGCTTATTGCTGATCATTAACACCTTTAATGATGAGGTGCGGTTGGAAGTCTCAGGTAATCTTGAGTCGGTGTTTACCGATGCTTTTGCCGGCTATATTGAAAAACGCCAGATGGTACCTTTCTTCCGCTTAGGCCGGGTGGGCGATGGCGTATTTGCTACCAGTGAGTTGCTGCGTATTCGCGCTGAAGAAGCCAGTCAGGGTAAGGCGTTTGATCCTGCCAGCATAGAAGGTAGTTTCGGTGCCGGTGCCAGTGCAGATGCCAAGATCGATGCTGGAAGAGAAACGGCATTTGCTGAAGGAAAAGCCGATGTACTGGCTGCTGATAATCCAGAAGAAACCCTCAACCGCTTATTTAAAGCCATGAAAAATCGCAATGCCCGGAGTGATTTGGATATTTATACACCCGAAACCAGAGCTTTTATGTCTGAAATGGTGGTATCTCCAGCACAAATGGATAATGCGGCGAAGCGTTATGCAAAGTGTGAACGTGAGCGTGTTGTTTACAGTGAAGATCAGCTGCGCGCTGTGGTTTTACACGAACTCGCTGATCGCAGTTGTGATCCATTTGCTTTTGATAAGGGTGATGACGGTAACTGGCGAATAAATTTGAAAGCAGTTGGTAACGGACTGGGACACACTTATGGCAATGTCTGGTATCTCCACTATGGCAGGCAGATAGAGTCCGGTCTCCACGACTATTATTTTGGATTCAGGGATTACTTTTTTCGCCGTCCGGGTGGAGAACAGTTTGACCATCAGGGCTTTCCTTACTACCGTAGTTGGGGCCTCAATATCAACCATGTTTTCGAAGGCAGCACAATATACGAAATTCATGGGAAAGATAGTTTTGCAGCCAGCGTCATAGGTTTCCAGCCAGGTGACGTCATTCTTCGCTGGGAAGGACTTGAATATCCGCATAGTGAAGTTATAGGCGATCGTATGGCAGCGGTACGAGAAGGTCTGGATATTGATATTGTGTTTCGTCGGGGAGAAGACATTCATCATAAGCTGGTCAAAGCCCCGCCCAAACCTAAAAATAAAGATCAACGGCGTTGGGGGATGACTTTCCGTAGTGATGGCCCCAAGATGGCTCTAGTTCATTACGTAACACCGAACTCACAGGGAGATAAACTCGGCCTGAAAGCCGGTGATTTTATATTGCGCTGGGATAACGCACGTACGCCATCAACAACTAATGTTTACAAACTTATGAGGCAAGCACAGCCGGGAGATCCCGTTTCAGTCGATGTTATCCGTGGCAGTGATAAAGTCACTCTGCAAAACACTGTGGAAAAACGAAGAGTAATGGCGAAAGTGCAGTAGGTAAATTTTGCAGACTAGTAATTCGACTAGTCTGCAAAAGCGTACTTCCAGTGAATATCTTCCGGTTTCATCATTTGCTGGACGCTGAGTTGGATCATGCCGGTGGGATCGCCGGGTTGGCCTAACATCACGTAACGAGTGCCATTAGCGTCAAAGCCGACCTGCCGGTTTTCATCAAAGTTTTTAATGACGCTGCTGTTTTGCAGTGTAAACGGCAAAATCTCATCACTGTTTTCAGGTGGTAGAAACGGTGGAACGGTTTCCGGCCGCTGTCGCAGACCCACAAAAATTTCCTGTTCATCCGGCAATATCAGAATATTCCAGTTGAACAGGGTGATGCTATGGCTGCTTGCGGTATTCATTGGTTGGTGCGCATTTATCAACGGGTACGAGTTTATTCAGTTTTTGGGTATTTAATGTCTTATGAGATGACATACTACGCAAAAATATTATTCAGGTGTCACCCGCCAGATAGTATTGCCGACATCATCAGCAACCAGCAGGGCACCGCTATTATCGGTCACAACGCCCACCGGCCGGCCAAATGCGTTGCCCTCAGCATCGAGAAAGCCGGTCAGAATATCCTGCGGCAATCCGGCGGGTTTGCCATCGGTAAATGGCACAAAAATGACTTTGTAACCGCTGTGCGGTTTGCGATTCCATGACCCATGCTGACCAATAAAGGCGCCACCTTTAAACTGTGCCGGCAATAAATCATCATCATAAAATGTCAGGCCCAGTGAGGCGGTATGCGCCCCCAAAGCATAATCCGGGGCGATGGCTTTTTCGACCAATTCGGGTCGCTGTGGCTTAACGCGGCTATCGACATTTTGTCCGTAATAACTGTAAGGCCAGCCATAAAAGCCGCCATTCTGCACTGACGTCATATAATCCGGCACCAGATCATTACCGAGTTCATCACGTTCATTGACGGTGGTCCAGAGTTCGCCGGTTTCAGGCTGCCAGGCAAGACCATTCGGGTTACGTAATCCAGAGGCAAATACGCTGGTATCGCCGGTTTTCAGGTCAACTTGTAAAATTGCTGCACGGTTAACCTCATTTTCCATGCCTTTTTCGCCGATATTACTGTTGGAACCGACCGTGGCGTAAAGTCGTTCGCCATCAGCGCTGGCAATAATATTTTTGGTCCAATGATAATTAATGTTACCGGCCGGTAAGTCTTCAACATGCTCACCGGCTGCGGTGATTTCGGTGGCATCTTGTTGATAGTTGAAACGGACAATCGCATC
>CAMPHB010000211.1 GCA_946885755.1 uncultured Methylophaga sp.
CAATAAATATGTTTCTCTTAGGCGGAAAAGAAACTTATTAGATTCTTTACGAGGGTGTCACGCTGAAAAAGCAATACATCTGTTTCTTTTAGATTTGGCGACGTAGCTAAAATGGTCGTTTATTAATGTCGGCCAAAACGGTTCCAGCCTGCCTAACTACCTGGAAGCTAAGATTTCTTCCAGTTTGAGCCCTGTCAAATTGTGTATGCTGCGCCAGAGGTAATATAGGATGCCCATCATCATCAACATTGATGGCACTGCTATAACTGGGTAGCTATATAGAGTCAGTTGCCCCAGCTCTTCATTAAACGCTTGAGTACCGGCCGGACTTTTAACAATCGTTTTGGCCAGAATAAAGTTCATAATGGCTGAAAATCCAAAAGAGCCTGCGACCAGATAATTGGCGTTTATCAAGCGCCGATCAAATAGTTGGCGGTTGTTATCCTGCGCCAATTTTTCTTCAATTTTCTTGATGTTCATCACCGTGGGGTTATACAGCAGCGTTCTCACCAAAGGATAAGGCGTATACACCGATATCAACACCGCAATGCCAATAATCGCGGGAATGGCGGCTTCTTTGATAGCCAGCCACTTGACGTCTAATGCCAACAGGCCAATACCGCCGGTCAATAAAATACTTACCAGACCCAGCAAAGCGATACCGTTAAACTTCCGGTGTTTGATGAGATCAAAAAGTCCCCAGCCGAGGGGGAAAGCCAATGCGATGATAAGGCCGAGGGAAGCGCCCAGGTACTCTTCTGTACTGAATTTCATCAGAATAATGGAAGGCAGGATGATGCTGAGCAACAGATCCAGCATTGAATTTGAGTTTTGTTTGGTGGCAGTATTCATAAGTTTTATTACGTTGGTGTTCTCTAACGTTAGTTAATTCTGATTATCCTGACAACAAAGCATCAGAGAAATTGCATTGCCTCGGCCATGTTGCAGTAGTTGAGTTCATTACTTCATTATTAAAAGCATGCCCTGAATTTTTATTAGTTTGATTGCATGTATAAGGTAACCGCTTTATCTTTCTAAAACACAATTAGCAAAGAGGCTGGCGTTATGAAAAATTGGCGTTTTTCAGTGGCCGAAAAAGCCATTCTTGCGTTTACTGCTCTGTATCTGGCGGTTTTCACCGCGCTGTTTATTCGTAACTTTAATGTTGAGTTTATTGCTTACGTTGCAGTAATTATCTTTATTTTTGCCTTGCTTTACGGCACGCTCGATAAAACCAGAATCCCCGCATGGATCCTCGCCGGCCTGTCTTTATGGGGGCTGATGCATATGCTGGGCGGCAGCCTGCCAACGGCAGATGGTGTGCTTTATAACTGGCGGATGCTGCCGGTATTTGAGGGTGGCGGCGAACTGTATATTCTGAAGTTTGATCAGTTTGTTCATGCCTATCTTTTTGCCGTGGTCGCCTTACTGTTTCTGCATTTATTGCGTAACTACTTTGGCAACCGGCATAGCCAGCTACTGATTGGTTTTATTGCGGTCTGCGCCTCGATGGGTGTCGGTGCGCTGAATGAAATTATCGAATATATCGCCGTGCTGACGATTCCGGATAATAATGTCGGCGGTTACCACAACACGGCGCTGGATATCGTGTTTAACTTCGTTGGTGCACTGCTGGCGGTATTAATCTTTTGCCTGGTTGATGGCATTCAGCGTAGCCGTCGATAACCGGTCTGCATTAATCGGTGTTTCCGTCATAACAAACTGCTGAAGCATGGCTGCCTTTTTGCTGTTTGTCTTCATTGGCCAGCGCTTCCAGTAGCGCATTTTTTAATATTGGCATATGCGATTTGTCGGGGTCTTTGACGGCGGTCAGCAAGGTTATGCTGCCCTTACGGGCTGCTTGCATCAGTGGCAGCAAAGCTTCCGGTGACTGACAGATCTCAGCGCGGTATTTATCGCAAAAGGTTTCATAGTTAAGCTTGCCGGCATGCCAGTCTTTGCGAAGCGTATTGCTCGGACAAACTGATTTAAGCCAGTCGGTTAACTGCAAATCCGCTTTTTTAATGCCGCGCGGCCAGATCCTGTCGGTCAGAAACCGCGCACCATCCTGCCTGAGCGCATCATCGTAAACCCGTTTTATCACTATCTGATACTGCATATTTCCTTTAGAGAATCGCCTGTGCCGGGCCGAAAAACTCGTAATAAAACTTATCACTGGCCTGATCGCGGATTTTCAGCATACCCGCAATATCTTTAATCAGCGCCGCCGGGCCACAGGCGTAAATCGTCACCGGCTGTTGACGGTCAATCAGGCTGTCCAGCGCCGCTAACGAAAACCGGCCATGGTGCAAATTGGTTTTTGCCGGCAAAACCGGCTGTGATTGTTGGCTGAGATAAATCTGCCAGTTGAAGTTGCTATGCTGTTCAGCAATCGCTGCCAGTTCATCCTCAAACGGTAGCATATCGGCATTTCTGGCTGCCTGAAATAAATATATTGGTCGCTTATGTAAGTGTTCGTTTGCCAGCGCGGCATGGCTCATTGCCATAATCGGGGTAATGCCCACCCCGCCGGCGATAAATACCAGCGGATTGGCTGAGACATCCTGCACATCCAGCGTAAATTCACCACTGGGCGGGGCCAGATCCAAACTATCACCTTGCTTTAAATGATCATGCAGATAATTTGATACCACGCCATCCGGCGTCTGACTGTTGAGGCCGGTTTCACGTTTGACGCTGATCCGAAAACAACCGGCAGACGGCGCATTCGACAGCGAATAATTGCGCATTACCGTATTGCCATCGATCGTCAGACGGACGGTGATATATTGCCCGGGACGCTGCCCCGGCAGTGGTTTGCCGTCTTTCGGCTGTAAATAGAATGAGGTGATATTGGCGCTTTCCGGCTGTGTTTTTACCACGCTAAATGCTTTAAAACCCTGCCAGCCAAACCGCTGATTTTGTTTGTCATACAAATTTTTTTCATGCGCGACAAAAATAGCCACCAGCTGGCCATAGGCTGCTGTCCAGGCATCGATGACATCATCATTGGCGGCTTCACCGAGTATTTCTTTGATCGTTAAAATCAGGTTGTTGCCGACAATAGGATAGTGCGCTGGCTCAATCCCTAATGAAACATGCTTGTGAGCTATCAAATCGACTGCACCCGCCAGGGCCGCTGGATTATCAATATTGGCCGCATAAGCACAAATTGCGACGGCCAGAGCGCGTTGCTGGGTGCCGCTATGTTGATGCGCAGGATTAAAAAAACGCTTCACTTCCGGGTTATTGCTGAACATATTTTCATAAAACCGGCGGGTTAGTGTTTCGCCGTGTTCCTGCAAAACCGGCACGGTTTGTTTGATGATAGCCACCTGCGCGTCATTCATGTCTGCTCCCTTGCAGTTTAAATAAGTAAATTAAATACTTGTTTAAAGCCATTATTGGCATTGCTGTCATTCGCGTCAAGTTGTAATGTCGCTAGGTAGTTCAAAAACACTGGGATTTAATTGGGGAGCAGCAATATGTCGTTGATTGGCAAACTGAATAATATGCACTCAGGCGCGCTGTTTGGTCTGGCTTTTCGGCCTTTTTTTCTGGCAGCAGCATTGTTCAGTATGCTGCTGATGCTTACCTGGCTTGCTTTGTTCTCAAGCTGGCTCAGCTTTTCGCCCTACGGCGGTGCAACCTTCTGGCACAGCCATGAAATGTTGTTTGGTTTTGTCGGTGCGG